>JALXAQ010000071.1 GCA_026991885.1 Thiotrichaceae bacterium | reverse complement strand
AACAAAATGACTACAGGGATTTCTTTTTAGCAGAGATAAACCAAATGACTACAGGGATTTCTTTTTAGCAGAGATAAACCAAATGACTTATCCCTGCTAAAAAAAAATCCCTGTCGTTAGGTTTTGATTTATCCCTGCTAAAAAAAAATCCCTGTCGTTAGGTTTTGACTTATCCCTGTAGAAATAATCAACACTATGCACACAAAACTCACATACAAAATCAACGGCTGTCTTTTTAAAGTACACAATAGCTTGGAAAAAATCTGGAACGAAAACATATACGAAATGGCTTGTCAGATGGAATTGCAAGCGCAAAATTTACAAGCTGAATGTCAGAAAGAATTTGATGTATTTTATTTTGATCAAAGAGTTGGACATTATAAAATTGACATTCTTGTTGAAAACACCGTTATCATAGAATTAAAGGCGGTTCAGGAAGTGCTTCCTCTTCATAAGGCACAGCTCATTTCCTATTTGAAAGGATATAATAAACCAGTTGGCATATTGGCTAACTTTGGTGAACGTTCATTGTCTCATCGAACGTTTGCAAACAAATTCGACCAAAAAAACGCACTTAAAGATACTTATGATTTTGCCAAAGTGCAAATCAAAGAAAAGCATAAAATCAAAGATTTGCTTGATATAGCCAATCGAATTTTGGTCACTCTTGGAGCAGGCTACTTAGCTCAAATCTATCGAAGAGCTTTCTATTACGAACTCAAGCTCTCTAAAATTGAGTTCTCTGTAAAAAAAGAGGTTGAAGCAAATTACCTAGATCAATATATAGGCTCAAAAGAAGTCAACTTTTTTATTGTGGGTGATTTGCTGCTATCAGTTGTTGCAGTTCAAGAATTGAATAGCGTGATTTTATCAAAATTTGTTGCTTATATTAAGTATTTAGAGTGTAATAGAGGCTTAATATTTAATTTTAACGCTCTACATTTGGATTATAGGTATTTTGATAATTAACTATAACTACAGGGATTTTTTTTTAGCAGGGATAAGTCAAAACATTAACGACAGGGATTTCTTTTTAGCAGAGATAAACCAAATGACTTATCCCTGCTAAAAAAAAATCCCTGTCGTTAAGCTTTTGACATATCCCTGTCGTTAAAAAGCCCATACCGTTTATCGGATGAAAAAGACAATTCGTCGGACATTAAAATCGTCATCACTCTTTTATCACTCATAATTTATCCGAACAGAAAATAACTTAAAGGATAACTACTTATGAAACGCCTCATTTTATCCCCTTTGATGGCCATTATCTTCTGCACAGCAACAAATGTCAGTGCAAACCTAGCTCAATTCCAAGTGAGCAACGGTCAGATTATTGACCCCTCTGGTGAACCCTTCGTCGTAAAAGGTACCAACGTCTTTTGGGAAACCAGTCATACTGCTGCAATGCTACGCGACTGTTGGAATTTTAATACCATTCGCTTGAATCATTACCCCGATCCAGAAACCCCTCGCGATGATCTCAATTCAAGATTTGATGAGACAGTGGCTCTTTACGCCGATAGAGGGACTGTTGTTATCTTCGATCTGGCACACGATGGCGAAGGTGATGATGTCGGTATCGGCCATTACTGGACCTCTCGACAAGATGAACTGGTCGAACTCTACGCCTACTACGCTGACCGTTATCGGGATAATCCTTATGTTTGGTTTGACCTGATTAACGAGCCAGGTACTGTCGACTTTGACTCAACCGCTTGGGTAGAACTCCACCAAAAGCTCATTCGCGCCATTCGCAACACGGGCAACAACAATCCTATCCTAGTTGAAGGCTGGGCTTGGGGGCAAGATGCGGGTAATTGGGAATCGACACCCGTGCCAGAAGAAAATAGTGCTATCCTGAGTCTTGGCGATCAGATTTTGAACTTTGATGATAAAACCTATCAAAACATCATTTTCAGTCATCATGTTTACGATCAATGGAAATATGCGGATGTGAGCCGATTGGCTGATTATGTCGATAGAGTACGCGCTAAGGGTTACGCCTTGGTGGTCGGAGAATATGGCAGTCACAATGGCAGTACTGATACTTTGAACGCGACAGAGTCGATGTTTGAAGTCGCCATTCCCCATGGTGTCGGGCGTATCGTCTGGACGTGGGTGGCAGCCGATAATAACGATTTGACAAACAACACACAAATGTTGGGGGGAGGAGATGGCATCGATTCTTGCACAGCACCGACTAATCTCACCGAATTGGGTGAACTGATTTGGGCAGACAATCATTCAGCCCCACCACCACCGCCTAATGAATTTTCAACCTTAACGGTCACAAAAACAAAAGGTAGTGGCAAAGTCAAAGCTAAGCAAGTCGGAGAACGATGGACGTTCAAGTGCTACTCAAATTGCGAAGAAAAGAGTTATGATTATTCCACTGGTAGCAATATCATTTTACAAGCGACCCCAAAAAACGGTTTTGAATGGCTCGGATGGAGTGGTGATTGTAGTGGCACAGAACAGGAAATCAGCGTGACGCTTAACTCAGATATGATCTGTATGGCCAACTTTAGAGGGGCGAACAAGCTAACGGTTCAAACGCTAGGCGATGGTAAAGTTATCAGTGAATTCATTGATTGTGGTGAAATCTGCGAAGCTTATTATCCTAATCATAAAAAGGTAGTCTTAAAAGCTATCCCTGATGCGGGTTATTCATTTCTCGAATGGGATTGTGAGGGGAAAAAGCGCACTCGCTCTAAAATAAGAGTGAAAATGAAATCAGATATGAGCTGTACAGCAAGCTTTGCGGAAGCTGTAGAATTCCGGCTTATCAGCCTTGGTGAGGGTAGCGTCAAAGTCACGCCAACAGGCACTGATTGTGGTATCAATTGCAATGCTTATGCGCCGGGTAAAAAGCTTAAATTGAAGGCTATCCCGGATGCGGGCTCTCTCTTTGTTGCTTGGGGTGGCAATTGCACTGGTACGAAAAAGCGGACGACTGTGACTATGGATAGCAGCAAACGTTGTATTGTGAGTTTTATCGCCAAAAATGCCAACGATCTTGAAAAAGTGATACAACAGATGGTGCTCCAATTTTATGAAACCGTTCCTAACTTTGATGGCAACGCTTTAGCACTCGAAGAAGCTTTCCAGTTAGGCTTGCCGCTTATTATGGCACTTGATATGCAATATCCAATATGGCCTACATCTTCTTTTAATGAAGGCTATATTTCAGGTGATTACATAGCAAGTATTAACATCATGCCAGATCATTCTGTTGAGATTTGGTTTAGAGAGGATGTCATGCCTCCCATTCGGATTTATTACGATGCACTGGGAGAAAATGACGAGTTTGCAAATCTTTTTAGATGGGATTTGTCGCTTTGGTAATCTTGGACGTCCAAGATAAATCTTGGACTCCTAAACTTTTCGGAGTCCACCTTCGGTCTGGGAGAGGATCATGAATATTCATTGTTTATGCATTGTTAAAAACGAAGATGACATTATTGGTGATGTATTAGAGCAGGCAGCAGTCTGGGCAGATAACATTTATATAGTAGATAATGGTTCTACAGACAACACCCAAAAAATGATTGAAGAAAAAGCCCAACAATATACCAATATTCATTATTTAGGTGTGAGAGACGAGCCTTTTACTGACGAGATTCGTGGCAAAATTTTCCAAGAGATACAACAACACTCAAAAATAGGAGACTGGTGGTGCCGCCTAGATGCCGATGAGTTTTATATTGATAATCCTCGCGACTTTTTAAAACAACTTGCACCACACGTTGATCATGTTTGGGGCGCTTCTTATCAATTTTATTTTACTGAGACTGATTTTGAGCGTTATGAACAAGATAAAGTTGCGTTTTTAGCACAACCCTTAGAGCAACGGTTTAGCTATTATAAAAACAATTGGTCTGAGATTCGTTTTGCTAAACACACAAATTATTTCAATTGGCCTGCAAACGCAGCATGGCCAACAATCATGGTTTCCCCGAGCAGTCAGCGGATTAGATTGCGTACTTACCAGTACCGATCTCCAGAACAAATTATTAAACGCTTAACTTTGCGTCGACAAATTGTTGAACAAACTCAAGGGCGTGTTTTCAGTCATATCATGAATGCTGAGCAAAAACAACGATTTAATCATGACGGCGGATTAATTAGCAATAATGATGAAAAAACGGATGAGATTACGTTCAAAGAAGCCATCAAACCAACAACGGGCTTTGATTTTTTAGAAGCTGACAATTACATTGCTCATGAAGATTTAATGCCCTCTTTTTTCTGCAAACCGCTGTGGTTGCCAGCTCAGGTTTGGTATTTCATAAAATTAACCAGTGAGTCTGTTTTTAGTCTAATTAGGGGGATAAGAAAAACTGCTAGGGCTTGAAAAGCAATTAACTAGAGGGATTTTTTTTTAGCAGGGATAAGTCAAAACCTAACTACAGGGATTTTTTTTTAGCAGGGATAAGTCAAAAGCTTTAACGACAGGGATTTTTTTTTAGCAGGGATAAGTCAAAACACTTAACTACAGGGATTTTTTTAGCAGGGATAAGTCAAAACACTTAACTACAGGGATTTTTTTTTAGCAGGGATAAGTCAAAACCTAACTACAGGGATTTTTTTTTAGCAGGGATAAGTCAAAATCGCACTTAGACTTATCCCGATAAAAATTGGTGTCTCGTTAATGTTTTGACTTATCCCTGCTAATATATAATCCCTGTAGTTAAAGTTTTGACTTATCCCTGCTAATATATATAAACGGATTCCGCAAAGGCTGCTTATGTGCGATCCCGATAATCACCAGCCCCGGCCAGAATAAATAGGCTAGAATTTCCAAATTTTCTCCAAAAGTGTAAAGAAAAATAATCAGTATCATCGCCAACCCCACCTGTGCAGTATGGTTTGTCTGTGCTTTCAGCAATAATTCCACAAAACTCCATACCATAGGAACCAATAGCGCAATAAAACCGACAATACCCTTGACAAACAATAACCCATACCAACTGTGGTGACTACCAATAGGCATGTGTTCGACCAGATGCGGGCCAGGCTCCACGACACCATGCCCCCAGATAGGCGCTTCATCGCGCCAGCGTTGTACAGCAATTTTTCCCAAATCGGAACGTACTCGACTGGAGTCCGAACGAGCGCCTTTGAAACGTGCTATAGCCACGTCTATCAGTTCAATGATCTGTGCCGCGAGCAGCCCGATGCTGTAAGAAGCAAAGGCCATTAAGAAATGAATCAATGGGCGAGTCAGATTACTTAATCCCCAAGCAATAACCGGCACAGACACCATGCTAACCAGTGCCAGCCGCGATTTTGACATGAATATCATCGTTAGGCAGCCAGCAAGGCCATACCAAAACCATTTACGCCTTTTGTCCTGCTGTAGAACAAAAACGAAATAAATATTGGCAACAAAACCTATAGCAGGCCCCCAAGGGGCGAAAAACCGCCAACGCAAACTGCCATCATAACTCTGGCTGTACAAACTCACCGCAAAAAAATCTGTGCCGGGTCCGAGAGGTGCCAGTGGGGAAACATACAAAATTTGCGGCAGATGTAGCATAGCTGCCCCGATAAAGAGCGGTATTAACACCACCGTATGATAACAGACAATGACGCCGGCACGGTAAATGAGTTCGGGACGGATATCCAGACTAGCCCCCAACAACGGAAAGATGGCTATTAAGGCCCAACCTTTCGCCCACCCAACCGACGATTTGATCAGTTTGCCAGTGCCCAGTTCCCAGTTGAGATGTCCCATAATGAGCGCCACTTCCATCACTAGCATCCCAATGATCCAAATCCAGATCGCTATGGGCACATGTACGCGCTCAGCTTTTGGCGTGTCTTCAGTCTGGAAATACCTTTTTAGCAAGAGGTAAAACAACAGTACCCAAGCAATGGCGGGGGCTAAAGGATACAGTGCTCCAAAAACGTAAAAGATGTAAGTGCCAGTAATGGAATACCAAACGACACGTTCTTCAAAATTGCGAGGTTGTATGCTATCCATCTGACTCGTTCAAAAGTTTGCGGATATAAGGCGCTCTGATCCAAATGAGTAGCAGTCCACTTAGAGTAAATAAAGAAGCTAATATGGCACCTAACAACCCCATCATTCTTTTAGGTGAACTCGGTTTGTCTGGCAGACTGGGTTTAGAAAGCATTTGTAACAGAGGATAGGATGCAAAGAGATCCGCTTGACTCGTTTCAATTCTAGCCCGAGCGGAAGTATAGACAGCCTCAGCAATCCGATGTTCGCGTTTTAATTCTTCTAGCTTGGCGGCATTTTCATTTTGTGCGTTGAGCCGACTTTCAATTTTGTTAATCAAACGTGCCAGTTCTTTGGCTTTTGCAGCAAGCCCTTCTTGTTCTGCATATAAACTGACCAAATTTTGAAATAATTGAGCTCGTTTTTCACTGTTATTTAGGTTTAAATTTAGGTTTAAATGTTGTACGTTGGAGCGTCCCAATAATACACTGCTTCGTTTGAGCATAGCTTGCTGAGTGGCTTTCTGACGAGCGCGTTCTTTTACAACTTGAGGATGATTGTTGCCCCATTTCGATAAATAAAGCGTCAGCAATGCGCTCGCGTCCGTGTAATTTTTGAGGTTTTCTTGGAATAATAAGTCGCTTTTTAACAACAGTGCATCCGCTGCCTGTTGGGCAGTAATTCCTAAATTTTTAGAAAGCTGACGTACTTGGGCACGTTTTTTTTCATGTTCAGCGAGCACCTCGGCACGTTGCTGACGCAATTGTTCGATGCTCGTTGCCAATAGCAAATGTTGCTCGACTGATACGAGTTTAGTTTTAATTTTATGCGCCAACAAAGCATCGCGGGCCGTTTTTAGTTTATTTTCATAGCGCCTGAGCATAGTGCTGAAACTATTTTCACGTTGTTTAATTTCGTCCAAACGTAGCCGTTGTAAGTTAGCTTGCAGGGCATGGTATAAAGCCCAAGATTTATCTACCGCTTGTTGTGGGCTTTTTCCATTGAGTTCAAACAAGATAAGGGAAGTTTGAGCAATTAGCTTGATTTTTGGTTTGCCAAAAGTGCTTTTTGTCATTTTCATACTCTCTGCTGCGGTTTGGAGCACGGCTGCATTTTCCACAATACTTTTGTAATTGACTTTAGGACTGAGTGTGGAATGCCCATAAGGGGAAGAGGCTACTGTAGAAGCTTGACCAATATTGTCAATAGTAATATTAGCACCTGCCCCCGTGCCGGGCAAGATTAAGGTCCACTTGCTAGTATAAGTCGGCGGCATTAGGTATAGGTAAGATAGTGCTGTGCTCCAAATCAGCCCGTTAATCAAAATGCCTAATACAGCATAACGTAACCAACGCCAAGGTTCACCAGATTTTCCCCAGTGCCAAAGCAGTACACGTTTCCAGAATACGCTTTGCAAGTTATTGGGCTTCATTTTTTCCAATTAAAGTTCCTATTACTAATCGCTAGTGCCATTTGAAAGCAAGGTTTTGATTAATACAGCCGGCGTCAGAAAATTAACCAATGCGCCAGCAATATCCCTCATACTCGTCATGCCTGAGTCATAACAAGCAATGCCATCATTAGGCATAATATAGGGATTTAAAATATCATCATCAGCATTGGTTATCAAGTCTTCAATAGCACGTTTTATCACTTGGGTTTTTCCGTTAAAGGGATTAGTACTGATTAATATAGTAGAACGGCTGGCATTGGTTGTTTGAATACCACCGACACAGTTGCCGGCAACGGCTGCTCTTAATAAACGGGTGCCATAAGGTATACTCAACATACCGGAACCGATAGATGCTTGTGCATTACTAGGAGAAGGAATGACTAAGTTGGACATAAACACTTTAAAACCGGGCGGCGTGAGTTGTGAAGGACGAATGAGTTCTGTTTGAAAATATCCCAAGGAAGGTACTACGATTTGATCACCGTCAATCAGCGGTATATCCAGTACCGGTTCACCTGTTAAAATGCCTGATAAATCAATTGTTTGATGCTTACCATGACGGATTAATCGTATGCTTTTGATATCAGCATCTGGGCGTATGCCGCCCGCCCCTTTGAGGGCTGCACTTAAATAGCGTTTTGTGGGATAATCACCGGTTTGTTGAGTTTGTTGTTGCGCTTGTCTGGCGACTGGACGATCATTAATCAAAATACGCCCGGGCTGAAAAACGGCACCCGTCACGGTGACGCGAACGGCTCTCCATTGTAGTGGTTTCACACTGGCTTGAATAAAATCGGCTCTGAAAAATCCATTTTTTATCAATTGATGAATCATTTGTTGCTCTAATTGAGCGATTGTCTGTCCAGCCGCCATTAAGGGTTCGAGATAGGGCAAGTTGAGTTTGCCATCAATATTTATTTCAAATATACCATTAAACTCTTCACCCTCCTGAATAGCAATACGCACCCTGTCTCCTGGTGACAAGGTGAGTGGTGCGAGGATAATCTTCTCAGAGATAGGCACCGGTTCAGGTAATCTTTTTAAAATGTCCTGTGCAATGGTGCGGGTGGGGAGAGTATCTCGGACGTACTGGGGAAGTTCTTCTTCTTGTGTTTGATGAGTGCTACAAGCGGTGATTAAAACTGTTAGGATTAAGAAGAATGCTTGTTGTTTTATATGAAAAAAATTCATTTTTTTTCACCTCGCTTTAACGACAGGGATTTTTTTTTAGCAGGGATAAGACTTAACGACAGGGATTTTTTTTTAGCAGGGATTTGTCAAAACACTTAACTACAGGGATTTTTTTTTAGCAGGGATAAACCTAACTACAGTAATGTAGTAATGTAGTACAAAGCTGTAGTTAAGCCTTATCCCTGCTAAAAAAAAATCCCTGTAGTTAGGTTTTATCCCTGCTAAAAAAAAATCCCTGTAGTTATTGTGTTATCCTACTTGACACTAATAATAGCCGCCGCTTCATCTTGAAAAATACCGAAAACTTGTTGTAATCGAGTTAATTCAATTAAAGATTGTACTGGGGGTGCCAAATTCAATAATGCAACATTCCCATCTTTATTTCGTGCCGCCTTTAATGCGGAAATGAGTACAGACAGTCCCGTTGAATCCATAAAAGTGACTTTGGCTAAATTCAATACCACTTTAGCTTGTCCCGTTTCAACCACTTCCAGCAATTTTTTCTTAGCTTTGGTACAGGCATCTCCCATAACCAAGCTACCAGACAAATCGACAATATCAACAGGGGTTTGAGTACGATGGGTTATTAACATAATTATTGTTCCTTGAAACTATCGAGAGCAGCCGCTTCACTTTCAAAAATCTTGAAGACTTGTTGCAATCGAGTCAGCTTGATTAATGAATGTACAGGGACTGTCAAATTTAACAACACAACATCCCCATTTTTAGTCCGTGTCGCTTTTAGGGCTGAAACTAACACCGATAAGCCACTGGAATCCATAAAAGTCACATCGGCTAGATTTAAAATCACTTGACCTTGCCCTGCTTCAACCACTTCCAACAATTTTTTCCGTGCCTCGGTGACAGGGTCTCCCATCACCAATCTGCCGGAAAAATCTATAATATCAACGTTGTTTTGAGTACGATGAGTTATTTGCATCAATCTTTCTCCTGTCTATTTAGTCAAAATATTTTGTCATCTGCAAAGTATGTGTTCCCGCATCACTGTGGTAATTTACTTTATCCATAGTTGCTTTTATCAAAAAAAGCCCCCTACCACTTTCATCTAAAAGCCCAATCTTTTTGTTTGCTTCTAGCAAAATTGGGTCCATTCCAACACCAGTCTCACTGAGGCTCATAGTCAAAGATTCATCTTGCAACGAGATAGTTAACCATATCGGGTGGTTAGATTCTCCTTTATAACTATGAATAATCACGTTGTTGATTGCTTCAGTCACCGCTAATTGCACCCCATCCACTGATGTAGGCGAAAGGGAAGTGAGCAAACATAATGCCCGTACACATTCAGTGACTAACTCTATATTTTCAGTATCGCTATTAATCTTTAAGCTTATTTTTTTCATAAGTGATCAGTTGTCAGTTATCAGTTATTTATATATTCCTCTTACAGTTTTCATAGTCGCTCAAATGCCAACATTGTCACATCATCGTCAAAAGCACTATTGTTATGCCAGTTTTTCAAGTTCGTTCCTAGTTCTTTTAAAACCTCTGTTAAAGGTTTATCGCTAGTTTCCTCTATTAACTGTAATAGGCGTGATTCTGAAAAGAATTCGCCAGCACAGTTCATACATTCAGTGACACCATCGGAATAGATAAAAAAACGATCCCCCGGTTGTAACTGTATGCTAAAACTCTCATAATTTAAGTTTGGCAACATGCCGACAGGAAAGCCACCATCTCCACACAAACGCGCCTGACGATTAGCACGCGATAAATGTACCGGCTTAGGATGTCCAGCTTGAGTCAAGCGAATTTCTCCAGTCACTTGATTAATATACCCATAAATCATCGTAAAATAATTACATTGTTCTATGTTGCCTTGAAATTCATGATTCAAAGTAGCAACCACCTTTTCAGGTGGGATTGGTAACAAAGAAGTCTGTTTACTCGCCTCTACCAACAATTCTTTTTGAGCAGAATGAGCGATAATACGATGAGACAGCCCAAATGACAAAAGGGCAGAACTGACACCATGCCCAACAACATCCAATTGATAAAATCCTAAATATTCATTACCCAGTTCAAAATAATTAAACATGTCACCTGCCACAAAACTAGTCGGATAAAAAAACCAATCGAATTGGATTTTTCCTAGCGTACAAGGTTTGGGCAACAGAGATTTTTGCGTGTTTGCGGCGGCCTCCAAATTCTGACTCATTTGATCATAAGCAAATTGTATTTTGCGCTGACTCTCCGCTAATGCTTGATTACGTTTGGCTAATGTTTGTTCCAGTTGGATAATCCGCTTACCGGCACAGAACCGAACACGTAATTCATCTTTATTAACTGGTTTGATTAAAAAATCATCCGCTCCCGCCTCCATGCCCTGTATGACGGCGTTTTTATCTCCCTTTGAAGTCATTAAAATAAAATAGATATAAAATGGCCAATTTGCTCCGCGAATAGCTTGACACAATTGTATGCCATCCATCATCGGCATCATCCAATCACTTAATACCAAAAAAATATCGTGCTGCTGCTGTAAAATTTCCCAAGCTTGTTGTCCGTTATTCGCAATAATGACTGTATAACCATAATTTTCAAGCCATTTTGTCAGCAAAAACCGCACAGTTAGGCTATCTTCAACCAGTAAAATTTTCATATTTCCTCGAATAATTTATTATTTTTTAGATTTATATGCAATATTTATTCCATAGAAAACTGGTGATGATATTCAATAATCATGAGTACAACGGATTAACGGAATAAACGGATTTAAAAGAGTTGTCAATTGAATGGTAACGTAGGGACAATGCCACCTTCGTTAAGGGCAACCACAAGGGATTGCCCCTACAAAATGCAGTATTTTATGTCGGGGCAATCCTTTATGGTTGCCCTTGGCATTGGGCAGAGAGGGAAGAATTGGTAGAGGGGGGGGTTCTTAACATGATGGCTTGAGGGGCTTTGACTCATTCGATGTTTGTAAAATCTGTTGATATAACTTTGGACTGACTCTAAATCCTACCTCTCCTATCAGAACATCCATAATAGGTTTTATCGCTGGAATAAGACCTTTGCGTTTGGCTTCAATAAGAATACCTAAAACGCCCGTAAACTTGAGACCTAAACGAGACGCAACGAGTCGTCCTTTGCGTTCATCCAATAGCAATAAATCAGGTTTTAATTCAACGGCAAGTACGATGGCTTCGGCTTCACCGATATCCACATCGACTTGTAGTGTCGTCACCATTTGTTGATTGCTCACTTGCCGAACGAAAATCCAATCAAACGTCTCTACCTCTGTGGCACCCGCTTGTCCCGCGCCTGCAACCACAATCTCATTGTAAACGGCTTGTGGAATAATCACTTGACCATACAACTCTTTTAGCAAGTTCAATTGTTCAATATTCGCTAGATTGACAAGCGGTGAGGTATTGCTAACCACTATCATAACCGACCCATTTCATGTAAAGTTTTCAAATCACTTTCAAATTCGGCAACATCATAGTGAACCGGAATTTCACGGCTCCCTAGCAAAAATTGAAATTTTCGTTGATTCATTTTAGCAAGTTTACTGGCTTGTCCAAGTGTGAGTTTTTCTTTTTGATAAAGTAAAACAGCAATTTCCTGTAACAATTCACCTTCAGTCATGCGAGTGGTGTACATAATATCATCAGGTATAATAACACTCATTTTGGCTTCTCCCACAAGATAAATCTTGGACTCCGATAATGGCACAGGGCTCAACAAATCGGATTTCTCTCCGTATTAAGAAATCCGATTTTTTAGAAAAATCGGATTTCTCTCCGTGACGAAATTTACTTTTTTTACTTCGCGGCAATTTCTTCTAACTTCGTTGCCTTGATCATTTGCCCATCTAAGGCAGCATCCTTAGCCGACTTACCATAGGCAACGCTCATCAAAGTACTGTAATATACTGACGGCATATTGAATTTTGTGCCATATTTCTGGTTAATCTGTTCTTGATAAACCTCAGTATTCATCTGACACACCGGGCAGGGTGTCACAATCATATCCGCACCGCCATCGTAAGCCGCCTCAATAATATCCTTAACCAAAGCTTGGCTCTTTTCCGGCTCTGAGAACATCAGCGCTCCGCCACAACACGACACTTTTTTGTCGTAATTTTCTACCGGCTCCGCTCCCATAATCTCTATCATTTTGTCCAAATACACGGGATTCTCAAAAGATTCTCCATCAATACCAAAAGGACGATTCGTCTGGCAACCCACATAACCAGCAATTTTGATGCCTTCTAGCGGCTTGACGACATGGCTCTTCATTTCATCATAGCCAATGTCTTCAATCAGCACTTCGACCATGTGGCGGACTTTTTTCTCTCCCTTGAAAGTTAAACCCGCTTGTTGTAAAGCTTCATTGGTTTCCGCCAACAGTTGGCTGTCTTCATTCAAACGATCATTAGCTTCACGAGTCGCTAACCAACAAGCCGCACAAGTGGCAACCACATCTTGATTCGGATGATGTTGTTCAGATAGGGCAATGTTACGCGCTGATAACGCTAAACGTGGCAATTCACCGCCACCCGCGTAGCCAATCGAAGCTGAGCAGCAATTCCAATCAGGTATTTCGTTTAGTTGAATGCCTAATTCATCACAAATGCTTTGCGTTGAACGCAATTGGTTGGAGGAAGATGCGCCCTTTTGTGATGAACAGCCGGGGTAGAAAGAATATTCTCTCATAATGTCTCAGTCTCCTTGGAATTTGGCAACTTTCGCTTCTTCGATTTCACTGGCTTTTTTCAAAATAGCCTGCAAGCCTTTGCGGTCTTTACAGCCATGTCCACCAAACATTTCAAATGGACTCATGCGCTTAGTCTTATACATCCCCAGACCAATTTTTTGCATTTTCAGAGCCGTTTTGATGCCTTCAGAAAAACCATTCATAAAGTAGAGACTCAAACCCAGTTTGAGTTCATTAACGCGCCCTTTTTTGGACAGGTTATCCCAAAATAATTGAGCAAATTTTTGGGTGGGTTGATTCTTGGGCATGAGCCCTAGCCGTTTAGCGTAGTGTGCCAAACCGTGCATGATATGAGTAATGGGTAATTCGCGTGGACAACGTGCGATGCAGTTGTAACAGGAAGTACACATCCACATGGAACTGGAGCCTAGCACTTCTTCGCGCTTACCGGCGCGAATCATCATAAAGATTTCTTGCGGGGGATGTTCCCAATGCGGACCCAATGGGCAGGAGCCACTGCATACGCCGCATTGCATGCACATTTTGACCCATTCACCTTCTTCAACGTTGGCTTCAACTTCCCGCAGAAAGTTATTGCGGTATTGTTGTGTACTCATAAAAAGTCTCCTTGGGTGCAAAGTGCCCTGCACTTTGCACAAAAATCACAAATCAAAACTTAAATGGATTCATACCGATGTTTTCAATGGTTTCTGCCATATCGTTGATGATCTTGGGCACCTTGTGAATATCCGTAATGGCAATCTCGTAAGTCTGCACCCGCTCCGTTTCCAGATTCAATTGTTGTAAAGTGTCGCCAATCTTCGACATCCGATAGTGCGCCATCTCGCTTCCTTTAACAAAATGACACTGGTAGTCTTCACCTTTTTGACAGCCCATGAGAATGATACCATCATATCCACTATTGAGCGCATCACTGATCCAAATGGTATTCACCGAACCAAGGCAACGTACTGGGACAATGCGTACAAAGGCACTGTATTCTTGTCGAGTCATGCCCGCCATATCCAACGCGGGATAAGCGTCATTTTCACAAGCCAAGACTAGGATACGAGGTTTCTCATCAAATTCGTCAGGCATATCGACCGCTTTAATGGCTTGCCCAACAGTGTCTACTGAGTAATTTTCAAAGGAAATCACGCGCACCGGACAAGCACCCATACAGGTACCACAACGCCGACAACGTGCCTCATTAAACACTGGATAACGTTCCTCATCTTCATTAATCGCGCCAAAGGGGCATTCTACTGTACAGCGTTTGCATTGGGTACAGCCCTCTTTGCGAAAACTGGGGAAACTCAAGTCGCCTGAGCGCGGATGAGCAGCGCGTCCAATGGCGGCATTTTCCAATGCTTGAATTGCTTTCAGTGCCGCACCCGTGGCATCTTCTGTGGCTTGCGCCATATCCATCGGGCGGCGTACTGGTCCTGCGGCATAAATACCGGTGCGGCGTGTTTCGTAAGGAAAACAGATAAAATGGGAATCGGTGAAACCGTTGACCAATTGTGGTAAATCTGAGCCTTGGCGGTAATCCAAATTTAGGACCGATTCAACCGGAACAGTGGCTGTCGTCGTCGTTTCTTCTCCCTCTTTATCCTCCTCCTCAGTGGCAGCCGTTTCCTCAATATTGACACCAGAGTTCGCCACCATGCCAGTCGCTAAGACCACTAAATCTGTGTCATAACTGATCTCTTCATCGAGAATCAAGTCTTTGAATTTAAGCGTTAAATTGCCATCACTCGGGACAACTTCACTGGCAACCCCTTTAGTGAAAGTCACGCCTTTTTGTTGACCATTGCGATAAAAATCTTCACCGCCTGCCCCCGGCATCCGCAGTTCGGTATAAAGGACCATGGCATCTATGTCTGGATTAGCGTCTTTGAAATACATGGCTTGTTTGACGCTCGTCATGCAGCAATGACCAGAGCAATAGGATAAATGGCCTTCTTTTTCACTACGTTGTCCTGCACATTGAACAAATACGACGCTTTTGACTTCTTTGCCATCGGATGGGCGTTTGATCAGACCGCCATTGGCTTGCTTGGCTAAAGCCTCTAAGCCGAGTTGATCGACGACATCCGGCGTTTTGCCATAAGCAAATTCGGGTAATTGAGTCGCATCGTAGGGTTTAAATCCACTGGCTTGAATGATTGAGCCAAACTTTTTAGACTCAGTCGCTCCGCCTTCTTGGCTAATATCAGCACTAAAGCGCCCTGGTGCGCCCTCGGTTTTTGTCACAGTGGAATTGAGATGCACCGTGATTTTGTCATTGGCGTTGACTTGCGCGATCAAATCCCCAATCGGGCTATCCTGTGGATCGGTAAAGGGTGAACGAGTGGGGATGCGTTTATAGACTTGTTTCGCAACGCCGCCCAATTCTCCGGTTTTTTCGACAATGGTCGCTAAATAGCCGGCTTTAGCCACTTCAATGGCTGCCGTTAATCCAGTAAATCCGCCGCCAACCACGAGAACATGATCGACTCGCCCTTGCTCTCCGCTAGTGGCTGGCAAATTCATAAATTTGACTTCGGCGCACGCCATGCGTATATAGTCATCAGCCATCTCTTGCGTGGTTTCTTTCGCCTCATCGGTATCGGGGCGCACCCAAATCACGCCTTCGCGCAAATTGGCACGGGAGATGGCTACATTGTCAAAATTAAAGGCATCCGTTTTGGCACGTCTGGAACAGGCGGCAATGACAACATGATTGACTTCACCCGCATCAATATCGGCTTGAATCATTTTCACGCCGTCACTGTTACAGAGAAAATCATGCTGTTTGGCAAAACCGACTTTGCCTTCGCGTTTAGCAATCATTTCAAGTTGATCAGTATCCAAACGATCACCGATGCCACATCCTTTGCAAATATAGGCACCTAATTTTTTATCTGCCATTGTTTAACCCTCCGCTGCGCCGACTTGATTAACGACTTGAATAGCCCGCAATGCGCTGGCGGTAGCATTTTGTACAGCACGATTGACATCTAAAGCATCGGTGGCAACGCCTGCGCCAAACATGCCGCCCTTGTTGGAATCATTTTCAATAAAGCCATGTTCATTGACATTGAGCCCGAATTTGCTCAAATCGAGACTGGGCTCCATACCGATAGCCAGCACCACTAATTCATGTGGATTGCTATAACGGTGATAACCTTCGGTGTCCACTCCGTGTAAAACGGGATTGCCAGTGGCTTTGTCTTGGGTAATGTTTGCAACTTTGGACTTGATAAAATGTACCGTTTCGTCAGCCTTGGCATTGTGATATAAATTTTCAAAGCGATCAATGGCACGGATATCTATATAATAAATACTGGACTTACCCTCATCGCCGTATTGTTCGCGCACATAAGTCGTTTGTTTGAGTGACGCAGTGCAACAAATACGGGAACAATGTTTAAGGTAATTGCGATCACGCGAGCCTGCACATTGAATAAAGGCTATGTCTTTAGCCTCTTTGCCATCAGAAGGCCGTAATATTTTACCACCCGTTGGTCCAAATGGAGACATCATGCGTTCAAATTCGACGCTGGTGATCACATTGGGGATACGATCATAGCCGTAAGGTTGAATTTTATTAGCATCGTAAGGTTTCCAACCGGTTGCCCAAATGATAGCACCCACATTTAGCGTCAGGTTTTCCGCCTGCATGTCTAAATCAATGGCATCATATTTGCATGAGTCTTTGGCTTTATCGGCATCGGCAGTACCGATGAGGCGCGGATCGATCACGTACTGCTGCGGATAAGCCATAAAAAATGGCAAATAGGCACCCTTACGTTTTTTCAAGCCGTAGTTATATTCGTCATCAAATTCTGCCTCAACGGCATCCCGACAGTCACCACAGGCTGTGCAGTTTTCGTTGATATAACGCGGAGATAGTTTGATATTGACGGTATAATTGCCGCCATTCCCCGTTACGTCAGCGACTTCAGCCATAGTGATAACACGTACATGACGATTAGCTTTAATACGACGTAGATTAATTTCCATGCCACAAGTTGGGTGGCACATTTTAGGAAAATATTTGTATAATTGTGACACGCGCCCACCAAGGGACGGGTTTTTTTCGATCAATATCACGTCTTTGCCACACTCAGCGGCTTCTAACGCGGCGGTCATCCCGCTAATTCCACCTCCCACGACTAAAATAGTCTGGTTGGTTGCAACGACATCAGTCATGCTATTCCTCCACAAATGATAATGTCTCTCAGGAGAGAGCGTTAGGATACATTAATATAGTTTAATAATCTACGATAAATTTTTTAATGTCTGTATAGGTGGTGCCTAGTAGGAAAAAGATAAAACCCTTAACTAACTACAGGGATTGTGGCGGCTCGTATCGGTTTTGACTTATCCCTGCTAATAAACCAAAACCTGCTTAAATACTTATATATAACGATGAGTGTGCCAGATGGGAACGATAAAAAAAACTCACAACAGTTCAATAAACTCTGCTACTGTCAAACCCGCTTGGTTGATGATCGCACGGAGAGTGCCTTTAGCAACTTCATTATGATCAGGCACCACAAGTCGTCGATGAGGATATTCGGTTTGTCGCAAAATAATGTGGCTACCCTTTTGCCTGTCTTTTTCGTAACCAATTTTGCTCAGTGCTTGAACAACTTGACACCCGGAAATACGAACCGTCATAAACTTGATTGCTCCGCTCGACAGCCAATTTATTATTAGCAGGGATAAGTCAAAACAGAAGGCGACAGGAATGGATTAGTCAAAAGCTTAATATTTATTCCATTAAATATATGCGTGAGATAGGAACAATAATTGCGCTTGACTATCACCTAAAAATGCGGCATGGGAAGGGGACGAAATATGCCCGTTTTCTCCGATTTTGACTTAAATGGAGATGGAAATATTGTCGAAAATGAATTTTATCAAGCACGAAACCAAAGGATAGCTGAACGGGTTAAACAAGGTTATCAAATGATAAACCTTGGTAATGCTCCTTCATTTGCTGACATTGATACCAATAGAAATGGAAAAATCAGCGCCGAAGAGTTCACGGCACATCTGATTCAGCATCGCCAACAAAGATAGCAATGTGAAATCCTATTTCTTCAAGAAATAGGATTTTTAGATTAGATTGCCACTGATATTCAATTATCAAACTGCTGTAAATCACTCTGTTTTAATACCCGCTTTGCTTCGTAGGCAGTAGCGCGATAATAGACATTAATCGCATCAATAGAAGGCTCTAAAGCCGCCAATTCGGCAAAACTTTGGGATAAAAGCTGTGCCTCTTCGAGAGACGGCACGATTGTTAAAGGTAAATCAACATCTACCGTCAGTTTACCTGATAAATAATACAAACTGATTTGTTCAATCGCACCACTAGCCTCTAAAAATTGCCAATGCTGCTGCAAACGTGCTATGATTTCATCGCGTAGCGGTAAATTCCATGTAGCTTGGGCTTTTTCATCTGCTTCAGGGTCAATATGCACCAACACATCAGTGATATCTTCTCTCTGTGCCATCAAACGTGTACGCACCGCTTCACCAATTTGATGGCTCTCTGACACACTGATACGGGGATCAACTAAAATATGCACATCCACTAAGACATTGGCTCCCATTTTGCGGGTGCGTAACTGATGTAAACCATGAACTCCGGTCACAGATAAAATAATTTCTTTAATTTCAATCAATTGTTCTTTTTCTAATCCCCTGTCCACCAACTCATTAATACCGGGCAAGATCAACGAAAAGCCAATATAGCCAATCATGAAACTAATTCCAATCGTAGCGACAGCGTCCAACCAGAGGAAACCCATCATACTCCCAGCCACCCCAAAAAACACGATGACTGAAGAAATCGCATCACTACGATGATGCCACGCATTCGCACGTAACATGGGTGAGCGTACCCGGTTAGCGACATAGATTGTATAGTGGTATATCGCTTCTTTGATGACAATGGACAGGATGACTGCCGCGAGGCTGATAGCAGTGGGTTGTAATAACAATTCGGGTTCAAATAAACGCCTTTGGGCATCTATCAATAATCCCCCTGCCATCAATAAGAGTAAACCACCACCCGCTATAGTCGCTAGTGTTTCAATGCGATCATGTCCATAAGGATGTTCGAGATCGGGTGGTTGCGTACTATATTTAGCGGCAACCAAGGTTATCGCACCGACGAGTAAATCTGATAAAGAATGCAGTCCGTCGGCAATCAAAGCTTGCGACTGTCCGATGATACCAAATACGATTTTAATAACAGTCAACAGAATATTAATCGTGATAGCTAACCAAGTGACATTGCGTATGGCAATATAACGTATTTCTTGTGAAGATTCTTTAATCATGTCGAGTGTCTATCCATTCAAAACCGCTTTTCATAATGTGCTGATCTAATAAAGTGTAGGCATGTTTCCGTTTATCAATCCACACTAAACCAATAATGGATTATCTATGCCAAACGAATTAAATTGACTGGTTTAGTGCCGTTTTCACAAATTCTAGTCATCATCGTCATCGTCATGTCGTTTGTGTTTTCTTCTTTCATAATCATTTGGTGATTGTCTGCTTTTTGATTGCCAAAGACGTTCAGCTTCATCCTCATCACCGCTACGATGACACTCCGTACAATTATCATAATCATAGATACCTTCTTCGAGGTGTTCCTCTCTTATTTCTGAGGGACTATGTTCATGACATTCATAACACGAATATTGGCTATAGTTATTGTTCAGATGGCATCTGACACACTCAGTATCGTGGTGTGAGTCAAAACGAAAATACTTGTCGTGGTCAAACGTTGCGGGTACCCACTTAGTTTGACTATGACATTGGTCACAGTTTCCTGCTATCTTTTGGTGCAAAGCGTCTTTGGGCTTCTGATGGCAAGTATCGCAATGGTTTCGCACCGAGAGACTCAACAATTCGTGAGAAAAACGTTGGATACTTCGATATACCTTCATTCCTTGATGATCAGTATGGCAGGCGACACAATTTGGCTCGATCAGATTTTGGTGAAATGAAACCTTTATTTCTTTTCTGTTCTGAATTTCGACTCCTTTAGTAGTCAGGAGCCCAATTTCATCAACTGAATGGCAGGCAATACACTTTTCAGATGAACTTCCTCTGAATAGGGTGTGACATGAGAAACAATCTGTCGTTAAGTCTTGGTGCCCTTCCATGAGTATTCCTGGGCTAACCATCAAATGGGGATACAAAAAAACCAGGAATATGCAGGCTAACAGGTTAATTATAATGAGAAAGTTAACGGTGTTCATTTCCACTCCCAAAATAGAAAAATACTGATGATGTGAATGAGGGACAAGACACTAAAAACCAAAGTAATAGGAAAATGCACCGCCCTCCATTTCTTCATTAAATCTAATGTCACCGCATCCCAGAATATCTCTTTTTCGATACCCTTCGTAGACATTTCTTGCTGCAATAAATCGGCTTTTTTGGATGACAAATACCGCTGCGCCCTATTCAATAAAAACTTTCCCGTCAATCCGCTAATCACATTGACCAGCATGGCAATAACAACCAACCAGGGCAAAATCGCGTTAAAATGGACACCGGCGTGGACTAAGATCAGTAGTACTCCAAACAAGGTGAGAAAAGCATGTAAATTGAGCAAGAATTTGGGGTTTCCAATGTGGATCATCTTGCGCTTCCTCAAGGAATAGATAAATGACAAGAGAATAAGAAGAGTGCCAGGAATCCCCAAGTAACGTCCGATCCAAACCAACTGAAATTGGTGCAGTAGGAAGTCCATTATAATGGTCGCAACCATCAATAAAGCGAACGTCAAGAAAAACGGGACGACTTCTTTCCAAAATAATGAATTTTTCATAATGATTAGGCCGACAAAGTGAGATGAGTCTTAGGCACTGAAACACAAAGTAAACAGGTGCCCTGTTCCGGCTCAATATCTGGCGATTGGACGTATTCCACTTCACCTGATTTAATGGTGGTTTGGCAACTGCCGCAGCTACCAGCACGACATCCCGAATCAATCTGTATTCCGTTTTCTTCTGCAAATTCAAGCAGAGAAGCGGCACTGCTATTCCATTGATATGTCTTTCCTGATTGGCTGAAAACCACGGTAAGTTCTGATGTTCTCGTTTCGGCCTCTAAAGATGAGGGGTGTGGTTTCTCCTGCTTGACAAGGGAAGCCGGGCCAAATGTCTCATAATGAATGTTAGAATCGGGAACTCCCCAATCTCTCAAATTAGGGACAAGAGTCTCCATCATTCGCTTAGGACCACAAACATAGAACTGATAGGGTTTCAAAAGCAGGGTCAGACGCAATAAAGTAATATCAATATGGCCCGAATGATGGTAATCAGTTCCCTTGATATCTGGTTTTTTTGGTTGACTGTAAACGACATGCAGGTGTAAATTCTGATGAGTTTTTACCATATCCTCTAAATAGTCTTTCATGATATGCTCATCGCTATTGCGAACACCATAATAGAGCCAGATTTCCCGCTTAGATTCACTGTGAATACAGGCGTTTAATATGCTAAGCATAGGAGTAATCCCGATTCCGCTCCCTATTAAGGCAATGGGATATTTTCCCTCGAAATAGAAATGACCCGCTGGTGCTTTGACGGCTAAGATATCACCTTCATGCACTTTATCATGGAAATAGTTAGACGCGAACCCGGGCGGAGCATTAGGAACATTTGAAGGAGCAGGCACTCTTTTTATCGTCACGCGGAAATAATCAGAACTTGGTTTGTCCGAAAGAGAATAGCATCTAACAAGCTTTTCTGATATTTGCTTTACTTCGTCTTTTATATTTAATTGAAAAGTCAGAAACTGTCCCGGTTTGAATGATGGTAGTGGATTTCTATCAACTGGCGTTAGGAAAAAAGAGCAAATAGTTTTGTTTTGATCTTCAACCACTTTACGCTGAACTCGAAAATCACGAAATCCAGTCCATGATAGCTTTGTGGGTGAAACGGATAATAGGCTATGCGGAGCATATTCTTCTTGATAATCTGTCAGATTATCCAAACGCTTTTTCAGTTCATCGTAGGACAACCAATGCCGATAAAATGCAATTAAAGCGAAAATGGCAACCTGAACGGCCACAACCGTAAAAATAATGAATGTGAGTTCTTGAGTATTCATGAGATTTTATACAGGACTACATTCAATACCTTCGCCAAATCAAAAATGTTACGGTAAGTGGTTGATTTCAACTGTTCATGACGGGCGATTTGGCGAAGGTATTGACATTATTGACGAATTAATTTTCTATAAGAAAATATAAAAATCGATATCCACACTAAAGATCGTAGACTCATTGCAGCAACGGTACGAGTTTCATATTCACCGCCTTTAAATATGTGTAATCCAAAAAAGGCAAAAGCGATGAGAGTTGCTATAACAATTAAAAGGGATAACCAAACAGCCCAACGTTGGCGCAACCAAATACCGGCTCCGGCAACCAAATAAACAAATCCTGCTATGAAGTTAAACCAAACGACGAATAGAACATAATTACCAGCGGCTTTCTGATATGAACTGCCTCCAAACAAAACCTGTCCGCCAGATTTTATAGTCAGTAACCCAAATAAAACCGCAATAACTGCCAGTATCCAAATAACAATGGACTTGTCTGATTTGATTAGTGACATAATACCTCCGTTAGCTCCTAATCGGCATCAACCGGTTTGTTAGGAAAAACCTTCCGCCCCGTAAACATTGCCGAAATTAAGCCGCTCCTTTCTCTCACCTCAGTGACGACAATCGCGCCCACATGCAAGATGATGGCAATCAGGAGCAGGTAAAAACTGTATAAATGTATGGTAATAAATGGCTTACGGAATGCTCGCATTTGGGCATAACGATCCTCGTTAACATTTTCCTTGGAATAAGGCTTTATCAGATCGGTTTGCTTGGCATCCTCGGCAACCCATTCCTTAATCGTTTGACCAAACGGTGGGAAATAAATATCTGTCCCTGCCAACACTAATCCGGTGATCGCCTGTGTTATCAGCAGTACCAGTAGCAGCGTAATCATCAATTTTGCCATTGGATTATGGCCTTGATAATACTGAATGTTACCACTACGAAAACCGGCTTGGTATTCACGCAGCGCGGTTAAAAATCCTTTACCCCCGGGCAGGAGCGCTTTCCAACGGGCATGTTGATTACCCACAAATGCCCAAATAATACGCCACACGAGATTCAAGCAAAACACGTAACCTATATAGACATGAATCGTTTTCAGCCAGATTTTGCCCTCCGTGCTAACGCCAAGCTCTTTGGCGTATAAAATCACTAAGCCCACCCCGATAAGACCTATAATCGTCAGGACATTAATCCAGTGAAACCAGCGGGTGGTACGATCCCAAACGGGATATTCTTTAAGCGTGTCTGTAGAGTTCATTTTCTTTATTCCTTTCTCCTCACCCCAATCCTCTTGCGGGTGAGTCTAGGCTTGTCTCAATCTTCAAATTCAACTTCGGTGGCGTAGAGGCGGTTGCCATCCCAATCCCCTTCGATCTCAACCAAAGCATTTTGACGCAAATCGGCACGATTGCCATGCTCAAATTGAGCATTCTCTATGTCGGCTTCCACCGTGTTAGCGCCCGGTTGAAAATGTTCCGTTTCAAAAACATTGATAGTCAAAATGTTATCGTTGATAGCCGTGATTTGACCTTTGACTTCCACATTTTCAACAAAATTGTTCTGTAACGCCGGCTGATTTTGTTCTTGAAGCGTTACCGGCACTTGAGCGTATAAAATGGGTGTCGCTGCTAACCCAATAATAATTGCCATCTGGTGAGTTTTCATTTTTGACTCCTTGTTATTACTAACTAATTAAAAAATGCTTGGCTTGAAAACCAATTGGACGTCTATAATAATCGCAAAACCTTAACTCAATCTTAAGACTTTCTCTAAAAATGCCTTAAGTTTTATGTCGTCGTCTGAAACCAGAAAGACCTCCCAGGTTTTAAAAACATCGGAGGTCTAGGCATATTTATTTCAGGATCGTTCCTAATCAGGTTTTTCATGACATAAATCACAACTAACTTCTTCTCCCTTCTGTAAAGTCACTATGTCATCTTCCACCTTAAAGCGTCGCTTGGCAGCGACTTTTGACAAAGGGGTACCTTCTAAGCTTTTACCATGACAGGCTTTACAACCTTTAGCATCGTTAAGCTTGGCGATGTAAGTCACCACCCTTATCTCCCATGTAGGCGAGAGTATGGAGTACACCCTACAAAGCCAGAATTCAAAACTGTACGTGAGATTTTCAAACTCATACAGCTCCTCAGAG
>JALXAQ010000070.1 GCA_026991885.1 Thiotrichaceae bacterium | reverse complement strand
TAACTAATACGCCTGTTGAAAAACTTTTTGAGATTGTCGATCAACTGAATATCGGGATTGAATTGATCCATGCGTCTGAAGAACGAGAACAATTAGCCCAATTAAATCTCGCCGCTGGTATAAAAGCAAAATCATCTACCGCTTACAGTGCCGCCCTTAACTATCTAAATAAGGGGATAGGGCTGATCAAAAAAGATGAACTCACACTCAAATTACATTTAGAAGCCGCAGAAGCTGCCTACTTGAATGGTCAATTTGATGACATGGAACAATCTGCCAATTTCGTTTTACAACAAAAAGCGGCTACTCTGCTGGAGAAAATAAAAATCTATGAAATCAAAATCCAAGCTTATATGGCACAAAACAGAATGCTTGATGGCATTGAGACGGCACTATTTGCCTTGAAATTATTAGGGATTAAAATCCCTAAAAACCCCAATACATTACAAATTCTATTTAGCTTATTCAAAACGCGGCTTTATCTCGCCACCAAACGTAATTTGATTGATCAGCCTGAAACTTCAGAACCGAATAATTCAGCCGCTATGCGGATTCTTCTCTACTCTATTTCATCGGTTTATTTAACGGTTCCAAAATTGTTACCGATATTAATGTCGAAACAGCTCGATTTATCACTGAAATATGGTCATTTTCCGCTATCCGCTAGTGCTTATGCTGCTTATGGTATCATACTCTGCGGCGTATTAGGCGATATCAAAACAGCTAACAAATTGGCTCAACTCGCGCTAGATTTGTTGGAAAAATCACCCACTCAAACCGGAATAACCCTCTATTATGTGAATACTTTTGTAAAACATTGGACTCAACATCTCAAACACTCATTAAATCCTTTACAGGAATCCTACCAACGATGCTTGGAAACCGGCAATTTAATATACGCCAGTTATGCACTCGCTGTCCATTACATCACTGCGTTTTATATGGGGCGTACACTCACTGTACTTGAGCCAGAGATTGTCTCTTGCAAAGAATCTATGCAAGCTTTAAAGCAAATGACTGCCCTGCATTACATTCAAATTTTTCATCAATTTATTTTAAATTTGATGGCAGAAAATGTATCATGTCGCTTAGTGGGTGACGCTTACAATGAAGAGGAAATGTTGCCTCATCACTTAAAAAAGAAGGATAGAGGGGCCATTTTTTTTCTATTTTTTCAAAAGGCACTTCTCTGTTACCTGTTTCAAAATTACCCAAAATCTGTAAAATATGCTGAAAAATCAGATGAATATATAGATAGCGTGACGGCATTAATTGCAGTACCCGTTTTCCATTTTTACGATTCCCTAGCAAGACTGGCCGTCTTTTCAGATTCTCCTCAGGCAGAGCAAACACGCATTCTCAAAAAAGTGGCGGCTAATCAGAAAAAGCTCAAAAAATGGGCACGTTATGCCCCGATGAATCACCAACACAAATTTTATTTGGTTGAAGCCGAACGCGCTCGTGTATTGGGTAAAGAGGCGAGAGACTATTATGACAAAGCCATTGCCTTTGCCCAAGAAAATGACTATATTAATGAACAAGCCTTAGCGCACGAATTAGCGGGTCAGTTTTATATAGCGAAAGGCTTAGCCAAGATTGCACAAGTCTATTTGCGTGAGGCACATTATGCTTACAAAAAATGGGGCGCCAAAGCTAAAGTGCTGGATTTAGAGAAAAGATACCCGCAATTTTTGACTCAGAAAGTTTCACACCTTAGCTCCACCCTCTCGGTGGTTTCAAGTTCAACTCAAAAAACCTCCGATTGGTTGGATTTAAACAGCGTGATGAAAGCCTCCCAAACTTTGTCTGGGGAGATTGTACTCAACAAGCTGTTAGAAAAAATGATGCACATCGTCATTGAAAACACAGGGGCTGATAAAGGTTTTTTGTTATTGCCTAAACAAGATAAGTGGTTTATCGAAGCCCAAGGGCAAGCCAATAGCACTGAGGTTAAAGTCTTACAATCTCTTGCGTTTGAGACTCAAGTCCCAACAAACATCATTCAGTATGTCGCTCACACACGGGAAAATGTGGTTTTGCACGATGGCACATACCAACCCTATAAACAATGCCCCAAATCCATCTTATGTGCGCCGCTGCTCAATCAAGGGCAACTGACTGGCATTTTGTATTTAGAAAACAATTTGACGACGGGGGCTTTTACTGATGAGAGATTGGAAATGTTGAATGTGCTCTCG
>JALXAQ010000069.1 GCA_026991885.1 Thiotrichaceae bacterium | reverse complement strand
GCAAATTCCAACAGTCTTAGCCCTATTGAGATAAAACCACCTGCGTCATTAACCGTTGCAATCGCATCCGAGGCTAAACCGCCTTCTTCCAGAAAAGGCAAGCTGGATTTTTTGATTTCCTGATCAGGAAACGCCTTTTCCCAATAGAGCAAATAAGCCAGCTCAAAAGCAGGAAAGGAGATTTTGAAATTTTGCTGCCGAAAATTTCGGGCTAATGTCCGCAAACATTGGTGAGGCTGACGGTTTTGCAGTCGCTCAAAATTGACTGAGCTGTATAGATAGTCTTCGTTCTTGTCCAGATGTACCGTTTTTAAATGAGCCTGCAAACGGCTTTTGCCAATACCACCGACCCCGTGAAAAGCCAGTATGCTGTAATTTTTTTTGTGCAGATTATCCAGCGTATCACGAAATAACTGCTGCGCTTCGTCGCGGTCGGTGAATTTGCGTTGCTGGGGGATGGCAGAGCCAAGTGTTTTTGCCAAATCTGGCTTTTGTATTGGGGGCATTTTTTATCCTGTAGCGAGAGGATTTACAAAGCCTTAATACTAACAGAAGGGAGGTTTGATTGTATGGTTAAGCACCAAAAAGAATGACTTGGGTAGTGAAGTAGCCTGCGTTGAGTTTGCGAAACGCGGGTTTTTTGGCTCATCTCTTCCCGTGTTTCGTGCCTCAACACAGGATACAAGCTAAAATTTTTGCTTATGCCCCCCCCTGTTTTTTATACTTTTTGGTTTTTATACTCTATTACAGTCAAGAATAAGATGAATATATACATCATTATGGCAAATAAATATTATACTGATGAAAATATCCATCTTTTATGCTAGCCTTTAACCACTATGTTAGAAAACCTAAGCCATACTATTCGTCAACAGCGCAAACAACGAGGCTGGAGCCAGAAAAAACTCGCTGAACTCTGCAAGCTTGACCGCACGACCATTGGTGCATTTGAGCGAAATGATTATCAAGATTTGGGTATTCGCAAAGTTGAGCGCATTCTTTCCGTTCTCGGCATGACTTTATGTTGTGAGTCTGTTGGTTTGCCCACGCTGGATGATTTAAAGTCGGCTAAAAATCATGTCTAGTGTTGATGTCTATCTAAAGCCAAATTTGCAGCAGCTTACCGCACGGCTAAGTTGTGGTGATGCTTCTGATAACTCAAGTCATAAGCACATTTTGAGCTATCACTTTGATGCTAATGAAGCCTTATCTTTAACCATGCCATTGCGTAATGAGAGTTATACGCATAACGAGCTTCACCCTATTTTTCAGATGAATTTGCCTGAAGGTGCATTGCGTGAGGCGTTGGAACGCGCTACGGCTAAACGCTATGGTAGTGATGATTTAACCCTGCTCACTATATTGGGCGCTAATCAAATTGGACGACTCGTTTATCGCTCTACTGGACAGGCGATTAGTCCACAAGCTGATGCAGGTTTACGGTTAGATGATCTATTAAATCACCATGATGCCAATTTGTTTAATGAATTATTGGCTCGTTATGCAAAAAGCTCTGGCGTGGCAGGTGTGCAACCTAAAGTCTTGATTGATATTCAAAGCCGTTTATCTCTGCCTGTTGAGCGTTATATTGTAAAAAGCTGGGGCGATGAATTTCCTCATCTTGGCTGTAATGAATATATTTGTATGGATATTGCCAAACATGCAGGGCTGGAAGTGCCTGAAACTTATCTAAGTCAAAATGGAAAATTGCTCATCAGCAAACGCTTTGATCTGGATGACGAAGGTAATGCGCTAGGTTTTGAAGATTTTTGTGTCTTGCAGGCGAAAGGCACAAAGCAAAAATATGACAGTAACATTGAACAATGCGCAAATACTCTGAGGCAATATGTTTCAACTGAGTTTCAGGCTAAAAATCTGGCAGATTTATATAAACTCACCTATTTGAATGTACGCATTCGCAATGGTGATGCGCATTTAAAAAATTTGGGGATTAAGTATGATTCGCTAATCAACTATCAAGTTCACCAGATACCAAAAACCACGCGCAAGCTTGCGCCTGTCTATGATTTGGTTAGCACTGTTCCCTATATTAAAAACGATACAATGGCACTGAGCCTAACGGGTTCCAAACGCTGGCCTAAACGTAAAGTGTTGCATAATTTTGCACGCCAACATTGTTTATTGGATAAAAAACAAATTGATAGCATTGAAGAACAGGTTGAACAGGCAATTGAAAATAGCTTGCCA
>JALXAQ010000068.1 GCA_026991885.1 Thiotrichaceae bacterium | reverse complement strand
CCCACGCTCTGCGTGGGAGTGTATGTTAGCACCGCTCTGCGGTGTGGGACGCGGAGCGTCCCTGAATACATTCCCACGCAGAGCGTGGGAACGAGGAGAAATCTGTTAACGTTTTAAAGGAGATAAAAAATGCAACTATTTTATAAAATATCTATTTTGTTACTGATATTGGCACTGACTGGATGCAATAATCCTGAAAAGCCAGCGACTGAGGCGGCGGAGCAAGTTGTTAAGTTTGCTGATACTGCCGCTGTGGAAGTGGAAGCCGCACAAGATGCGCCTGCGAGTATAGAAGCTGCCAAAATAACACTTAAAGCACTCGATAAATTGATTGAGGCAATTGTAGTAGCACCCGATATTGGTATTACCGCCGAGGCTCAAGAAAAATTTGAGCTTGCTCGATTTAAAACGATACGGCGTTTGCATACTTTTGTCATTGCAGAGAATAATAATTGTAAAAGTGTACTCGATATATTACTAAAATTGGATTC
Source organism: Thiotrichaceae bacterium (assembly GCA_026991885.1). Lineage (GTDB taxonomy): Bacteria > Pseudomonadota > Gammaproteobacteria > Beggiatoales > Beggiatoaceae > Thiomargarita. Next base: position 7,103 of record JALXAQ010000068.1, on the reverse strand, counting down.
AAAGGTAAAAGACTTTGCTTGTCATCAACGTGGCGATGATCATTTATTTGCTTGCCAATTTGATGAGAGTACTCAACAATGTCATTGTTCCAGAAATTCTGCCGGTACTTGCCCTAATAATAAGGAGTGTATTCTTTTAGCAGATGATACTTGTCAATGTAATAAATGCGATTAAATTATGTATTTTGGAGTCCAAAGCTTTAGCTTTGGACTGTTCATATCGAGAAAAATGCGATGAAAAAAGCCACCCAAAAAAAAACCCCCTTTAAAGGCGATATAGAAGAAAAACCCCGCGCCCGTTTTGATGGGGGAACAATCGTTATCGACAATGTTGCGGAGAGTGTTGAAGTACCAAAACCCTTTCGTTGGCTTCAAGGAAAATGGCGCTGCCGTGGCGTTGATTATCGACTAATACGTCCCTGGCTTTATGAGCAAGATATTCGCAACAACATACCGCGTTGGCAAAAATTATCTCTCCGTCTCCAAGAAAATTGGGAACTCCATCCATACCAAACTGAAGCCCTTAAGACTTGGATAGCCGCTGATCGTTGGGGTAGCGTTGTCTTACCGACAGGGGCTGGTAAAACGGTTTTGGCTTTACGCGCTATTATCGAAACACAAGTGAGTACACTTATCGTTGTGCCAACGATAGACTTGCTGCATCAATGGTATGCCCGACTGGAAAACGCCTTTGGGATTCCTATTGGTGCATGGTACGGTTTAGAAAAAGAAGCCCACCCTATCACTGTCACAACTTATCCCAGTGCATGGTCACATGCTGAAACTTTAGGGAATTTGTTTAAATTATTGATTTTTGATGAAATTCATCACTTAGCCGCCCCCTCGTGGCACGAAATCGCCTTGATGTGTGCTGCCCCCTATCGCCTTGGTTTAACCGCGACTTATCCTCATGAAGATAATTTTCGTTCAGCCCAATCAAATAAATCAAAATCGACAGGACAATTACAATTATTTAAGGCATTGAATCCTCATGAGCCAGTGGCCTTATTAAATGAATTAGTTGGTCCCGTCATTTATCGCAAAGACATTGACGAATTGACAGGCGAACAATTAGCGGAATATCGTACTCAACGTATTCGAGTCGATTTGTATGAAGCTGAAAAAAATGCTTATGAGACTGCCTATGAGACTTATATAGGTTATGTACGAGACAACCATTTGCGAGAAAGTCATGGTAGCAGATGGTGGCAGGAATTTACTCGTCGCAGTGCTTATGAAGCAGAAGCGCGTCGGGCTAAAGTGGCGGAATTGAAATGGAAAGGCATTATTTATCAAGCTCAAGGCAAACTTGATATACTTGATCAATTATTGCGTACACATCGCCAACAAGCGATGCTGATTTTCACTGCTCACAACCGTTTTGCCTATCGCATTTCTCGACAACACCTGATCCCTGTCATCACGCATCAAACGAAAGCGGCTGAACGTAAAACTATTTTAGAAAATTTTCGCGCGGGTAACTATAAAGTGATTGTGACAACAAAAGTCTTAAATGAGGGGATTGATGTGCCAGTGGCTAAAGTCGCGGTGATATTGGGTGGCAGTGCCAGTGATCGAGAATATGTACAACGTTTAGGGCGAGTATTACGCAAACAGGGTAACGCTGAGGCGGTTTTGTATGAAGTGATTGTCCGTAATACGGCGGATGAGCGGATTTCGGAGCGACGGCAGCCACGTTCTTAAGTCAAAACCCTTAATAACTAACGACAGGGATTGTAAGTCAAAAGAATCACTGCAAATAAAAATTGGCTCTCGTATCGGTTTTGATTTATCCCTGCTAAAAACGAATCCCTGTAGTTAAAGGTTTTGATTTATCCCTTATTACAATCCTTGTAGTTATTAGAGTTGTCCGTCAATAAAAAATCCCACCAATGATGCCAATGACATGAAAAAAATCCTGAGCCAATTGGGATTTGAAGTCATCTTAGCGAAAAATGCGAACCGGAGAACCATGATAACAGCGATACAGCACTTTTATCGCCTACGCAACCGCCCCCGGCGATGTCGCCGCCGATGGCAAAGGACGCAATGGCACCTTTACCAAAAATTTACTCTGGGCTTTGGAAACCGTACCACATTTGGAAATTGAACAGTTGTTTAAAAAAGCAGCTCAGAAAATGATTGAAAAGCAAAAAACTGATAAATCGCAAGTGCCTTGGCGACATTCTTCTTTAATATATGATTTTTGCTTTGCCGCTTGTCCGGGTGTCGATGTTTCACAACAATTGCGTGAATGCAAAAAACATTTTCAAGCCAATCGTTTAACCACCGGCAAAGGCGGCACTGCGTTTGTCTGTTACAAAGATGTGTTAACAAAAGACCCAAATAATGTTGAAGCCAAGGCGGGCTTGAAAAAAATTGAACTGAGTTATGTGGCTTGGATAAAACGCGCCTTGAAGAGGGGACAACGATATAAGGCTAAACGCTATTTGCCGAGATTATGCAAAGTCAATTCAAAATCATCTGAATTGGCGAAAATTAAAAAGCGCTTAAAAACTTCTTGTCCCGAATTGAGACGAACAACAGTTGTCAGCCGCTCGGTTGATACTGGCAAAGGCCGTTTTCATGATTTGTTAAAGGATGACACACTGGGACCAAAAATGTTTTGGATACCTGCTGACGAATCAATCGAGCGTTTTGCAATAGCACGCTATGAAGTCACTTTTGCAGAATATGACAAATTCGCCGAAGCAACCGGTAGAGACAAGCCCAGCGATGAAGATTGGGGGCGTGGCAATCGTCCGGTGATCAATGTTTCTTGGGAAGACGCGACGGCTTATACAGAGTGGCTCAGCGACTCAACGGGACAAAAATACAGTCTGCCCACTGAGGCGCAATGGCAATATGCCGCCGCAACAACAAGCCAAAAAGATATTTGTCCTTATGCCAACGTCAGGGATTACACTGCCCCAGTCGGGGGCGTTTTCGTCAATTAGGAACGTGCATAAAACAACTAGGGCAACCATAAAGGATTGCCCCTACCTTCTGCCATAATTTTTTGTAGGGGCAATCGCTTCTGGTTACCCTAAAGTTGACTAAGTTATTTTATGCGCGTTCCTTAATAGATTCTTAGGTTGGTATAGTACCAGACACTCCCTGAACGGCTTTAGTTAATACATCAGCCACCCACTGGTTGAGACTCTTCTTACTCATTTCGGCAGCATTTGCGACGGCGGCATGTACTTCTGGAGAAATACGAAGCGTTATATTCCCTGAGTACGGCTTCTGGGGTTTTTGACCCGTCTTTTCGCAAACTTCTAAATAGTGCTCAACGGCTTCTTGAAAAGCAGACTCCAGTTCATCGACGCTGGTGCCGTGAAATCCAACGATGTCACGGATGCCTGCCAAATGACCAACAAAAATACGATCTTCGGCATCATATTCGACACGGGCCACATAGCCTTGGTATGTCATTGTATTCATGGCGTTATTCCTGCTCTTTCTAAAAAGGCTCTAGCATCAAGCACCCGATACCGCAGAGCTTCTTTGTTTGGATGCGGACGGTGGAAATCTGCACGCTCTCCATTCAATAAAAAAGTGACACGAGAACCGCTACCCTCTATAATTTCACAACCTAAAGCCGCAAATAGTGCCTCAATTTTTCGCCATTCTATGTTCCCATTGACGGGATCGGCAAAGATAGCAACAAGGGTTTTATGGTGCTTACTATTCATAAAACATGCTCTTATAGTTTGTTTGGTGAGACAAAGGTCTCATGTAGCTGAGTTCATCAAAATTAACATCCTTTTGATCTATTGTTGTTTGCTTTTTCATTTTCATGAGGCGCAGCGAGACCCACCCTACAAATATCTCTTAACTTAATGGCATTGAATGGCTTGGTGGAGTAGAGCTTGTTCATCATATTAAGCTAAGCTAAACCGTATAAACTGGCGCACAAATCATTGTTGAAAAACGTGACTCTTGAGAAAACCGTGCGTTGTTTTCATCAAAGCCTTTTAATTTCCAATGTGTTGTAAAAAAAACAACTAGCATTGATCAATTAACATAATTAATTATATACCATCCTATCTCGTTTAACCGAAATGTGGCAAGGTGCTTTGATTTTGACGTGCCCCTCAAATAACAGTCATGGAATGCAGATTTTGAAAGCCTTTTAATTAAACTTTTTTATAGTCCATAAAATAAAATTATGCTGTGGTGAGTACAACTAATGCTCAACAACGAATAAAACCGGAAACCTCAGTTTTGCCACCGAGTCAGGGTCAAATTGTACTCATAGATGAAATCGTTGGTCCAGAAGGCTCTATAGATTGGGACTTATCAAACCCATTCGCTGTACTGATATTTTGAATTAGGGCGCTGGATATTTTTATTATGGACGGCTTCTCAATTTCAAGCTGAGCTACCCCAAAGCTTTTGGGATGATCAAAGGAAAATTTTGTCCCGTTTCAAAATAAAATTAGGGGAAAATAGCGTGATAATTGAATCTTTGCTGGAACAACCAAGGGATTATGACAAATTGGGAATTCTTTTAAAAAAGATAATGGCGGAGAATGTTGAATGAAGCGTTTATTGATCTGATTGAAAACTTTTCGTTGTATAGGAGTGGGATATTAGCCAAGGAATTTTTCAAAGAGGCTAAAAAATATTTTGAGTTGGCATTGGATGAGGAACCTTCATATCTGCCCGCCCGAGTTAATTTAGCCATCACCGCGCTTCACCAAGGCGAAATTTACGAGGCACGGGCTGCCATAGAAAAAGCACAGCGATTAGCACCAGATGATTTAAACATTCAAGGTTTGCGGGCTATTATTATATATGAAGAAGGAAAATTATCACCACATGTAGATATGTGGCTTCATACCGTCCAATTATTGAAAAAACTAGCACTTGAGCCAGATGCTCCACTCAGTATTCTCTATAACAGGGCTCGACTTTTGGAAGAGAGAAAACGCAGCGGGGCTGTTTGATAATCTCGGAGTGGGCGAATTAGCTGATTATTGTGGACAAGTGTTATGTCAACATCCGGTGCTGAATGGCATACTTTTGTCTTGTCATCATTGGGCGGCTTTAGTGCTTGAAAATTAAGGAAGTTTGGGTTGTTACAAATAACAAAGTAGACTTTTAAAATCGGCCAGACAAGGCTTTTTTCTAGCTATGTGAAAGATTTTTTGATTTATTAGTGTCTCCTTGATTGTGATTAAATCATTAAGCACTGCCTTTCCCAAACGGTGCCGAATTTAACTATATAAAGGAAAATCATGCTCATTACGCTACTTTTAGTCGCCACATTATTTCTTGCCTATTCTAATGGCGCAAATGATAACTTTAAGGGAGTGGCAACACTCTATGGCAGTGGCACGGTGACATATAAAACAGCCATTACTATTGCCACGATAGCTACTTTTTTAGGTTCTATAGGTGCCCTATTTTTAGCGCAAGGATTAGTCGCTAGTTTTTCAGGAAAAGGCTTAGTACCACAGAATATTGCTGGGGCGACCGATTTTTTAATGTCCGTTGGCTTGGGTGCTGGTGCCACCGTATTGTTAGCAACTCGATTGGGTTTGCCAATTTCAACCACTCACAGTTTGGTTGGTGGCTTGCTGGGTGCAGGTGTGATGGCTGTGGGATGGGATGTTGATTTCTATAGATTAGGCGGCGCCTTCTTTATACCACTATTGGTGAGTCCGTTTATTGCTTTTGCATTGGGTGCGGCTGTGTACTGGTTTTTTACACGCACACGACAGGCAATGGGTATTACTAAAGAAAGTTGTGTTTGTATAGGTGAGCCAAAGCAATTTGTGCCAGTCAGCCATACTGCAACTAGCAATATACATTTGAACATGCCAATCTATCCTCAGTTAGCGGTTGCTGATGTGGGTGAATGTGTGGAACTTTACACTGACAAGGTATGGGGAGCTTCTCTACAAAAGTTGCTAGATTTTGCTCATATAATGAGTGCAGCCGCCGTATCCTTTGCTCGTGGTTTGAATGACACTCCCAAAATCGCTGGCTTATTGGTAGCAGTGCAGGCTTTCGATATTCGTTTAGGTATGGTAGCGATTGGTATTGGAATGGCTATTGGTGGTTTATTAAATGCACGTCGCGTGGCAGAAACGATGAGCAAGAAAATTACTGAAATAAATCATGGGCAAGGTTTTTCGGCGAATCTGGTGACGAGTTTTTTGGTCATCATCGCGAGTCGATACGGAGTACCTGTCTCTACGACTCATGTTTCTGTGGGTTCAATATTTGGCATTGGAATGATTAGTGGTAAGCGTAATAACAAGGTGATTGGTAGTATCCTGCTTTCTTGGTTAATTACGCTTCCAGTTGCAATGGTTTTTAGTGCTTTGGTTTATTTTTGTTTTTCTTATTTATGAGAGACTATACTGCTGGTCGAAACAGCGACATCAAGAATGTGCGTGGGACGCCTCCAACGTTAATCCCAAAAATTTCATGTAAATACCCTAATTCAAGTAAAACCATTGGTGAAATACGCATGGGATTATTTTCAATCAGTTTGAGCGTTTTAGCCGGAAATTTTTCAATTTGATCAGTATATAACCATACGGTGGCGTGTGTATCTAAATAAATCAATTGTTCCATTCTTTAGCCCAATCATTTTTGCTCAAACTTGACGGGCTGCATGTCGGCTAATTGGGTAGCTTGTTCTACATTTAACGCTTTTTTTTGCAAAAATAGCATAGCCAATTCTCGTTTAATGTCAGCGGCTGACAATTGTCCCGCCTGTAAAATCTCATCTGGAATCGTCAGATTCATTAGAAAGGTTCCTCACTATTAGTTGATGTTAAAATTATATCCTTCGTGGCATTAAATTTAATCATACCATAAAAACATAAATATCAAGTGGCTCAGACTTTCTTGTCCAATTAGCGTGTGCGTCCTGGGCACAAAGAAATAAACGACGAAACGAAGTCAACGAAGCTAAACCTCGTTATGGAACGCCCACCATTAACAGCGACATCAAGAATGTGCGTGGGACATTAAGGTAGAACGGCCAGTTACCCGAACCGCCCCCTCACAGAATCCCGACGTGCGGGACTACCGCATCGGGCTCTTCAAAGTTATTCGCTTTCGCACGCGGCACGTTTTAAAAC
>JALXAQ010000067.1 GCA_026991885.1 Thiotrichaceae bacterium | reverse complement strand
GTTACGCGATGAAGGCAATACCATTGTGGTGATCGAACATAACCTGGATGTGATTAAAACTGCTGACTGGATTATTGACCTAGGTCCGGAAGGAGGGAGCAGAGGGGGGCTAGTTATTGCAACCGGCACGCCCGAAAAAATTGCGAGCAATAAAAAATCATTTACCGGGCACTATTTGAAGACAATACTCTAAGCACGGGGTTTTAATGTGTGTATTGTTTTTACAAATATTAATGTGTAATTATATATTAATAATCTAACATACTGTTTTTGTTGCAATATTTTGTGTCTCTAATTGACAACACTCAGCGAAATAGGCATTATTGTGCCACAATTGTGGGTTATCAATATTTAACCCGTGTTAATGATTAGCAAATACTATAATTCCTTAGGAGGAAGAAATGCAAAAAGCATTTAAACCTGGTTTAATCGCCGTTTCCATAGCAACCGCTATGCTATCACTTGCAACCCAACAAGCTTACGCCACTAATGGCTATGCAGCACACGGTTTTGGTAGCGTTCAAAAAGCAATGGGTGGTACGGCCGTTGCGGGTCACGACAATGCTATGAATATAGCAACTAACCCAGCTTCAATGTCATTTGGGAAAAATAACTGGACTGCGGGTGTTGATATTTTTGTACCAGATAGAGGTGCTAGCTATAGAGGTACGCAAGCCGCACCAGGTATACCTGCGGGAGCCCCTCTTGGCGGTGGACTAAGCTTGGCTAACCCATTGCCTGCAACACCGGCACTTCCTGGTGCTGACCTGAGGGGGAATGATGATTCAAATTTTGTCATTCCTGAATTTGCTTACCAGCGACATCTGAATAATAAGTTTGCTGTGGGGATCGCGGTTTATGGAAACGGTGGTATGAATGCGACTTATAATAAGTCTATTTTCGGTCCACGTTTTAATCAAAATGGAACGCCTATAAATCCCGATTTTTCTCCTGCTGGTTCAGATACGGGAATTGATTTTGCCCAGCTTTTCATTGCTCCCAGTATTTCAATGAGGGTGAATGAAAAAAATAGTATTGGTGCATCACTAAACCTTGCTTATCAGCGGATTAAAATTAATGGTGTTGGTGGATTTGCTGCATTTAGTAGTGATCCCTCAAACTTGACCAACAATGGTTATGACGATTCAACAGGTGCTGGTATCACCCTTGGTTGGCAAACCAAATTGACGGATTCTTTGACGGCGGGTTTGGCTTATCGAAGTGAAACCAAAATGAGCAAATTTGATAAATACAAGGGTCTGCTAGCGGAACAAGGTGATTTTGATATACCGAGCATGGTAACAGGTGGTATTTCTTATGAAGCGACACCACGGACCACGATTGCACTGGATATTGCACATATCAATTACACAGATGTCAAAGCGATTTCCAATAAAAACAATACCGCTCCTTTATTGGGCCAGTTACTTGGTGGTGTTCCCCCTCAAAACTTCCAGGGGCCTAAACTGGGCGATGATGAAGGTGCTGGTTTTGGCTGGAAAGATACCACGGCATTTAAGTTAGGCGTAAAACATCAACTAAATAATAAAATTGCATTAATGGCTGGCTATAACCATGGTAAAGCTCCAATTGGCGAAGACCAGACCGCATTCAATATTCTTGCACCAGCAACAGTTGAAGATCATCTGACTTTGGGTATGGATTGGAAACTATCTCCTAGTTCGTCGGTGATAGTCTCTTATATGCATGCATTTTCAAATGAGATTAAGGGTGATGGCTCACGTGGCCCTGGCGGTGGTTTCAACTCGCCCGGAGCAATTATCAACAATGGTCCTAATCCTTTGACTAATGCAACCGCTGCAGATATTGAGATGAGTCAGGATTCTATAGCAATTGCTTACAGTAAAGATTTCTAATCTGTTTTACTCGTTAGAATTTAATGAAAAACCTCTGGCTTGCCAGGGGTTTTTTTTATGCTTGTTTTTATTGTCCCAGAACGCTAGTACATCAACCAATTCAAAGTGTCTTTATCAGCGTTGCTGTGATGCTTCATATCAAGACTCAGTGTGAAGGCAATGGCAGCGTCCTTGTCAAGCACTGCAACGCAGAGATGGAGCATCACAGCAACGCCCAAAGGGTTGATCTATCAGCCTCCATGGCGTTGTTGCACTCCTCGTGAAGGCAATAAGCATTCTCTTCGGAGCGCGCCTAGCCATGAAAGCTGATAGACCAACTGATGCCGACACTTTGAACT
>JALXAQ010000066.1 GCA_026991885.1 Thiotrichaceae bacterium | reverse complement strand
TAGACTTGGGTTTTAAAACGTGCCGCGTGCGAAAGCGAATAACTTTGAAGAGCCCGATGCGGTAGTCCCGCACGTCGGGATTCTGTGAGGGGGCGGTTCGGGTAACTGGCCGTTCTACCTTAATGTACTCCGCACAAATAAAGTACAGTGACATCAAGAAGGTGCGTGGGACGCACCCTACGCGAGCTAACATTGAAAACAGACCAACGATTTCAAACATCCCGCAACCTAACAGGTAAACGCTTAGCGCCCCAGTTCCCCGCTTGGGCATCAAATACGCCCGCACAAACAGTACCGCATTGTTTGCATTTCCCATCAGCGTTTAAATTCCAATCACTTAAAATATACCAATCGCGTCCAATCAGTAAATGGCCGCAATTGTGACAATAAGTACTCCCGCCTTGCTGATCATGCACATTACCCGTATAGGCATAATGCACCCCGTTTTTGAGGGCAATTGTGCGAGCCATCTTGAGAGAGTGAGCAGGCGTAGGAGGTTTATCCAACATTTTCCAGTCGGGATGAAAAGCCGTAAAGTGCATTGGCACATCAGGGCCAAGATTTTCCACAACCCATTGAGTCATTTCTTCAAGCTCGGTTTCCGAGTCATTTTCGCCGGGAATAAGCAGCGTCGTCAATTCAATCCAGACATTGGTCTCATGTTTGAGATAGCGCAAAGTATCTAGCACGGGTTGCAAATGCGCTCCCGTTAATTTGTAGTAAAATTTGTCGCTGAAAGCCTTTAAGTCTACATTGGCGGCATCCATGTTTTTAAAAAATTCTTGGCGGGGGGCTTCACAGATATAACCTGCTGTGACTGCCACTGATTTAATGTCCAACTTGCGGCATTCTTTGGCGACATCAATAGCATATTCGTGGAAAATAACGGGATCGTTATAAGTATAGGCAACACTGCGACAGCCTAATTTTTGAGCAGCGCGGGCGAGCGTATCGGGCGCGGCTTGATCGGCGAGCGTATCCATTTCTCGGGACTTACTCATGTCCCAATTTTGGCAAAATTTACAAGCAAGGTTGCAACCAGCGGTGCCAAATGACAAAATAGGTGTGCCCGGCAAAAAATGATTAAGTGGCTTTTTTTCAATAGGATCAACGCAAAAGCCGCTAGAACGCCCGTAAGTTGTCAGCACAATTTGCTGGCCTTGATTTGCCCGTACAAAGCATAAACCTCGTTGGCCTTCTTTAAGTTGACAGGCGCGAGGACAGAGATCACATTGGATACGCCCATCTTCTAATGAATGCCAATAGCGGGTGGGTACAACGGTTTGTAATGTTTTCATATGGGGGATCATAAAAAAAATGTCAAATACAGTCAGAACACCAGCCGTCGCGGGTATGTTTTATCCAAGCAATGCCCATGAATTGCGGACGATGCTGAATGATTTCCTAAAAGAAACAAAAAGTTATTCAGAAAAAGTCCCTAAAGCGATTATTGTACCTCATGCCGGTTACATTTATTCAGGTCCAGTAGCCGCCAGCGTTTATGCGCGACTGACAGCGGCACGCGATACCATTAATAGAGTCGTCTTATTGGGACCCTCTCACCGTGTCCCTTTGAGGGGACTGGCATGTAGTCGCATGGCTTATTTTGCCACACCTTTGGGCAATATCCCAGTCGATCAAGCAGCGATTGAAGAAATCAGCACTTTGGCTCAAGTTTCAACGCTGGAACAAGCACATGCCGAAGAACACAGTCTCGAAGTCCAATTGCCCTTTCTTCAAACAGTATTAGGCGATTTCAGTCTGATACCTTTAGTCGTCGGAGAAGCCTCCTCTGAGCAAGTGGGAGAAGTGCTAGAAAAACTTTGGGGCGGTGAGGAAACTTTGATTGTTATCAGTTCTGATTTAAGTCATTATCACGATTACGAATCGGCGCAAAAAATGGATAAGTTGACTTCTCAGGCTATCGAAAATCTGCGCCCGGAAGATATTCATTATGATCAAGCCTGTGGGCGTATTCCTTTAAGCGGGCTGTTGCAGGTTGCACGGGCGCGGGGTATGCACGCGCAGACTGTGGATTTACGTAATTCTGGCGATACTGCTGGACCCAGAAATCAAGTTGTGGGGTATGGTGCTTATGTCTTTAACTAAAGAAAACGGTCAAACATTGTTACAGGTGGCTCAAAAATCCATTCAACATGGTTTGGATAAAAGCCAGCCATTGAATGTGGAAATCATTGATTATGCAAAAGAATTGCGTGAAAAAAGGGCTAGCTTTGTCACATTGGAAATTGACAATAAATTGCGTGGATGTATAGGTACTCTCATCGCAGTTCGTCCACTGGTGAGCGATGTAGCTTACCATGCTTATGCGGCTGCTTTTTCTGATCCACGTTTTCCGGGTTTAGGGCGTGATGAATTTCCACTGTTGGATATTCATATTTCCATCCTAAGCGAACCTGAGCCGATAGATTTTGACTCTGAAGAAGATTTGATTCAACAGATTCGTCCGGGGAAGGATGGTTTGATCCTAACAGAAGGTATGTATAAGGGCACATTTTTGCCCTCCGTTTGGGCCTCTTTGAGCGAGCCACGGGATTTTATTCGGCATTTAAAACAGAAAGCGGGGTTGCCACAGAATTATTGGTCAGATTCTATTGAAATGCAACGTTATACGACGGAGACTGTTTAGGGTCGAGGCAGGCATTCAAGTCCATTTACGATGTTTTGTAGGGTGCGTCCTACGCACCCTGACTCTTAATTTGTGCGGAGGACGCACCCTACAAATATATAATTATTTCAAATACTTATATAGTTGTGTCTAAAGGAGTGCGCTTCGCGACTGAACGAGAAAAAAGGAGTCCAAGATTTATCTTGGACGAATCATGCAGGCTCCTCCTGTAATTTGGATTTGATTTTAAAAAACACCTTTATTTTATTAATCCAACCTCCAGGCTGTAACGATGGCGTGGGGTAGTGACTGTTTGTTGCCATTTTTTCTTGTGTTATCATAAGAGAAAAAAGCTCTTTTGTCAGATCGATATTGAAATATTCAGAGATAATCGTTTGTAATTCAATGGTTTGAGCCTCGTTCAAGATGAGATATTCGCCCTTAAAATTGACGTAGTTATGGGTTTTTAAGGTAAATAAAATGCCCAGTTTTACCGCTATCTGGGCGTTTTCAATTACCGGGATGCCCTTGTTTTTCCGTTTGGCATTCAGTGCTTGGAATAATGCACCTGTCAAGATGACATTGTTTTCAGTCATGCTGTTTCACCTGCTTTTTCAAAATTTCTGAACTCTAAATTTAGGATGCCTATAAATTGATGCAAGCTTTGTGCCTAGAAAAAAAACAACTCATTTTGCAGGATAATATGCCGATTCCTGAGCCGCTGGCTGGAGAAGCCCTGGTGCGCGTCCATTTAGCTGGGATTTGTGCGACAGATTTGGAATTGGTGAAAGGATATTATCCTTATACAGGTATTTTAGGCCATGAATTTGTTGGCGAAATTGTGCAAGCGCCTGAGCGTATTGGAGAGCGAGTGGTGGGGGAAATCAATGCCGCTTGTGGGACGTGTGAGACTTGTTTAAGGGGACAAGCCACGCATTGTGAGCGGCGCACGGTGTTGGGCATTGTCAATCGAGAGGGGGCATTTGCTGAATATTTGTGCTTGCCTTTAAAAAATCTTATCCCCGTGCCAGCCTCTATCCCGAATGAGGCAGCCGTTTTCACTGAGCCCTTAGCCGCTGCTTTGGAAATTCAGGCGCAGGTGACAATCCGTCCAACTGATCAAGTTTTAGTTGTGGGAGCAGGGCGCTTGGGGCAGTTGATTGCTCAGACTTTGGTGTTGACAGCTTGTCAGTTGCAAGTCGTTGCCCGTCACGATAAGCAGCGGCAATTACTGGCGGCGCGTCAAATCGCATGGATTAATGAAAATTCTGTCAAAAGTAGGGCTTTTGATGTTGTCATTGAGGCAACAGGCTCAACAGGGGGTTTTAGGCTAGCGCGTCAAGCGGTACGCCCGCGTGGCACGATAGTTTTAAAAAGTACCTATAAGGGCGAGAGTTCTATTAATTTTTCCGCCCTTGTGGTTGATGAAATCAGCTTAGTGGGTTCACGCTGTGGTCCTTTCGCGCCCGCTTTGCGTCTACTCGAAAATCGCTTAGTCGATCCAACTTTGTTGATTGATGACCGCTTTCCCCTTGATAAAGCCTTAGATGCCTTTGAGCGCGTCGTGCAACCGGGGGTTCTTAAGGTTTTATTGTCAACCTAAGACGTTTATTTTGACACCACAAACCTATCATATTCATCACCTGCCGCAATGGCATGTGTTTGTTCAACACTATAACTGTTGCTTGGGTTATTAAATTGATTGACATAAAATTCTTCTGTCAGCGCGGGTTTATCACGAATATCAACTTTCCAGAGTAAATGCACCAAACCGAGTGTTCCACCCATTGCCAAAAATGAGATGTTTTTATCATCCGTTTGGGGATACATACGCCGATAGCCAACGCCTTCGTAAGAGTTATACACACGCACGATAATTTCATTGGCCGGATCAAGTTTCTCAACGCGATACACGCCCCAGCCCAAGGTATTGATAACCGCTATCATGCCATGCGCCCAATCTTCTTTACTATCACACAAGGGGGCAATGAGTTGAGACCACTCAGGGCTACTCATAATTCTGCCAAACGTGTTAAAAGCACAGATATGTCCCGCTTGAAGAAACATTTCCTTACTGTCTTCTTCAGGAATACCCGCGTCGCACATGGTAAAATAGCTTTCGTAGCTAATCCGATTGTAATAATCGGCAAAATGATTGGTCAGTACTGCCCCAAAAGCTTCAATCAATCCACTTTTTCCTTGATCGCCATATAAAGGTAGGGTTTTTAGAGCGGCAATAATTTGTTCTTCATCAATGCGCGTATTAAAGCTTTGACAACCATCAAAGGCAAAACGCTCAGGGATGTTATCCGTTTGTATTTCAAACTCGCGGGTGAGATAATTGTCCACATTAACCGGTTCATCCAGCACAACGAATTTATCCGTGTCACTCCCTTTGAGTTTACAAGCGGTTTCTGTCACCCTATGATCCAAAATACCTTGTAGATAACCACTGGTGACATAACAACTATTTTCTGGTTTGCCATGTAGACATAAAACTTCACCATAATGCGAGCGAGGTGTTTCCCACGTTTTTTCATCAAGTTGTTGGAGAATACCAAAACCGCAGTAGGAAAATTCATAGAGTAAGTCATCGCGAGTATAGCCACGCTGTTTTAAGAGACAAATTAAGGACGTTATCGAATCAGTCAATAAACGCTCGGGATTATGATTATCCCTACCTTGCGCCAACAAAACCAGCATTTGTAAGTAGGAATTATAATAATTACAATGAAAAACGCGACTTAATCCGCCAATGATATTGTGTCCGCCAGTATTGATAACCAAAGGTGGTTGGCGCGTCTCTTGTGATCTTGTCATCTATGAATCTCCTATGCTTTGCTTTTAAAAAAGCCCGTCATTTTTTTCAAAAAACCGACTTTTTGGGCTTGTGACAAAGGCGAGTTGGGTTGAGTGTTGTCGATTGTATTTTCTTGTCCTGGTGTCTGCTTTATTGCAAAAGCGTGGATGTCATTAGTCATCTTGGCATTGAAATAGTGTTCTAAAATTTCTTGCAAAACGATCAATTGATCATCTTTTAACTTGACCATTTCATCTTTAAAATTGACACGCTCATTAGTTTTGAAGGTAAACAAAATGTTCAGTTTGCGTGCTATCATGGCATCCTCAATTATCGTGAGACCTTTCTTTTGTCTGTTGACATTGAGTGTATGAAATAATACGCCGGTAGGTAGGATATAAACATTTTCCTGCGTCATCAGGTTTATTACTCCAAGCTGATAAGTGTGGTTTTTAGTATAATGCTTGTCAGCAATAAAACCAATAGTATTTCAGTCCAATATTTATCTTGGACATCTTGAAATCCGTTAATATGCTCCTACTTTACTGACTCTCACTTAACTCACTTAGGAGAATATCTATGGGTTGGTTTTCAACCACTAAAACACCGTCATCCTCTGATACCTTTAGCAAACAAGAGGCTTTTTTAGGGATTGCGCTGGCAACCTCAGCGGCAGATGGAACGATTGACGAATCGGAAGCCAAAGGCATGTTCGCCTATTTGCTGCAAATGAGAATGTTTGACGGCTACACCAGCAGACAAATGTCTGATATTTTCAAAAAATTGGTCACAGTGCTCGAAAACGAAGGTGTTGGTGGTTTGGTGGCTATTGTTAAAAGCAGCCTACCCAGCGATTTACGGGAAACCGCTTTTGCCTGCGCTGTTGATATTGCCCTTGCTGATGGCGTGATAGAGGACAGCGAAAAAGAATTGTTGGAAGAACTTCAAGAAGTGATGGAAATTTCAGACGAGATTGGTGGTAAGATTTTAGAAGTGATGATGATTAAGAATCGCGGTTAGTCCTATATTTACCTTCTCCCTTAAGGAGAGGGTGAATAGCGAGTGAGATTGGCAGGGCACGACAATCCTTTATCGTTCCGCAACTTTCTTTGGCTTTCGTGCCTCTACATCCAAATCACTTCAATCCTGTCATTCACCGCCTCTCTCTTACCCACCTCATCCCACTCCTTAATCTCGCCCCGATTAAAAATAATCAACCATCCACTGTCCAAACCCAGCCGATCCAAATAATCGAGCAGTTGCTTTTTTCCCTCAGCAAGGGCAATTTGACTATTAAGCTTCAATTCAAAAGCAAAGCGTTCTCCAGCAAATTCTATACATAAATCTAAACGTCCCAAACCAGCGGCGTATTCTCGGCTGATCTGCCCACCACCATTCACGATGCGTTGTAACCAAGCCATAAATAATAAATGATGTGCGGCTTCAGTGTAGGTGCGGCGTTTTGTTATTAGTTCGCTATGTTGCTTATAAAATTCAATATAAGTGTCCAAGAGTTTCTCAATGTCCAATTTTCCATCGGGTTTGACATACCATTGTGGATTGATACCCAGCATCTCTTGTCGAGTAGCCGTTAATTCTCTGGGGATAATTTCACGGTAAATTGATGGCTTGTTCATCAAAAGCTAATTCTCGTCCCAAGGCGTTGACTAACCAAGGTTGTCCGTGCGTTAAGTAATACACTTGTTGTATTGCGGGATGGGTAAAGGTTTGCCCTGTCTCTGTCGTATGTTGAGCGTATAAATCTTTAATGTCTTCATATTTTATTTCTTAAAGGTTGAGCCGCTTCTATATTGACATATAAGGCAATATACTTTCCTTCCTCATTCAAATGCTTCATCAATTGCAACATTAAGGTGGTTTTGCCGTTTTCATTGTTCTCTCCTAATTTAAGATCAAAAAATAGGATTTCCACCCAATATGATACGCAAGTTTTTTATGTTCATGAGTATATCGCAATAGCACCCAATTGCTCAAGATTATATTCTGTGTGGTTGGAATAAAAAAAATCGTTCCGATGGGAGATTTTAAAGCAAAGTTTGATTAACGGGTTGATATTATAGCTAAAATGAATATCCGCCTATTATATTACATATTTATATATGAGTTGTCAATGCGTCAGTCCGAATTTCTCTTTTGTGGCTCAATATATACACCACCCCACCC
>JALXAQ010000065.1 GCA_026991885.1 Thiotrichaceae bacterium | reverse complement strand
TTCTAACTCAACAGCTTGTTTTATGTATTTTTTGAAGGTGGCAGGGTAGCGCTTAGCCATCTCTGCTTGGGTTGCTTCGCTATGACGGCCGTTGAGGTAGCTTAAGGCTTCACTGCGTAAATTATCAAGTAATAAACGCGCTGCCACCATTGAGTAATTTGGATCTTTCTCAATGTTGACGCGCGTTGCCATTACAAGTGCGGACCCGACATCTTCTTCTGCTATGCCGTCAAACAAATTCCGCAATGCCTCTTTGATAACGGTGTCTTGATCGACGCCGTCGAGCCCAGAAACTGCTTCTGCGATTACTTTGCGTAAGCGGTTCTCATCAAGTGGCTTGGTGTCCCCGTTTGATAAGGTTACATGGATGACATCTTTTTTAGGTGCTTTCTTAGTGTTTGTATCTTGTGCTTTTTCTGCGCGAGCATGGGCGCGCTCTTCACGATAAATCACGTAGGCACGGGCAACTTTTCGCTCGCCCGAGCGCATTAGTGCAAGTTCTACTTGATCTTGAATATCTTCAATGTGGACGATGCCGCCATCTGGCATACGGCGAAAAAGATTATTATTAACCTCATACGCCATATTGCGAACGGTATCATGAATGCGAGAAGAGGCAGCGGCCACGCCGCCTTCTACGCCAAGGAATGCTTTGGTTAATGCAACTTCTATTTTGCTACGATCAAAAGGTGTGACTTTTCCGTTACGACGAATAACTTTGTAAACAGCGGCCTCTTCTACAGGGGATGTGTTTTGCATAGTTTCATCGATCGCGTCGACAACGCTCGAAGCGAGCGGATCTTGATTGGTGTCATTGCTGACTGGCTGCATGTTTTTTCCTCCAGCAGAAATAAGCCCATCTTATGAGGCTTGTTTCTTCTTATCCTTGATTGTTTTATGTAGTCACAGTATTAGGTGAGGCTATGTTGGCTCATCCTTAGCTGTTATCCCTTGGTTTACCTGTGGAATCACTATTTTTTAGTGATTTAACCTATAGATGCGACAACATTCATACAATTATTAGTGATCAATCAATAACTTATACTGGTGAAACAGTTGAAATATTCTAATGAGGTGTTTTCAGGTGCGTATACTATAGAGTGTGGTTTGTACTCTAGTCAAGTACAACATATTGTGTTTATCCGTTTTAGAAGGTGTAAATAATCTGTGGATAACTTGGGTAAAACTGTCTCTAGTAAGCTATCTGGTCTTGTGCTTGCTTTATTCTCTGTGGATAAAAAAGTTTATATTTATTTTAGTTTTATAAATAACACTGATTAATGTGTGATTGTTTAGAGTTTACTTTTTAAGGTAGCTCTGATTAATAAAAAAATCATAATACATCCCCCCTAGTTTTTGCTATTTTTGTAAGGCTGTAAGCTGATAGAATAACTGCCCCTATTGTTCTTAAAGTATTAATTATGTCATATCATGTTTCAATTCAACCTAGCGGCCACACTTTTGAAGTCGATGAGGGTGAATTCATACTTGAAGCTGCTCTGCGTCAGCAAATAGCCTTCCCCTATGGGTGTAAAAGTGGCGTATGCGGAAATTGCTTGGGAAAGGTCATTGAAGGTGAAATTGAATATCCAGAAGGATTGCCAGCAACTGTGATGCCGCATGAACATGAGGAAGGCAAGGCGGTATTTTGTGTCTCAAAAGCAAAATCGGATTTAGTGCTTGAAGTTAAGGAAGTTGAGAATTCTGCGGATATAGAAATTCAAATTTTACCCGCGCGTGTGGCTTCGCTAAGAAAACTTTCGTCAGATGTTATGGAAATGTCCTTAACGCTTCCAGAAGGTAAGTCTTTTGACTTTCGTGCTGGTCAATATATTGAATTTATTTTGCGGGATAAAAGTCGACGTGCTTTTTCTTTAGCCAGCACGCCTAGTCAAACAGGTGAGCTAGAGTTGCACCTTCGTTATGTCGAGGGGGGTAAATTCACTCATCATGTTTTTGAGGAGATGAAAGAAAAAGCAATTGTTCGATTTGAAGGGCCATTTGGTACCTTTTTTATACGGGAAGAGTCAAACCGACCTTTGATTTTGGTTGCCGGAGGTACAGGGTTTGCGCCGATTAAATCAATGATTGAACAGTTAATTGAGCAGCAGGATACCCGCCCAATTCATTTATATTGGGGGGTTCGCGCTAAGGCTGATTTATACCGAGATGATTTGGCTGAAAAATGGGCATTTCAGCGTGACAATATTCAGTATACGCCCGTAT
>JALXAQ010000064.1:365-2236 GCA_026991885.1 Thiotrichaceae bacterium | reverse complement strand
GGCCAACCCTTTGCCCTGATGGTTTATGAAACATCCGAGGCCGGACTATATTTCTTTATCAATGATCACCTCGGCACACCCCAACGCCTTGTTACCTCAACCGGTCAGCCTGTATGGCAGGCTGCCTACCTTCCATTTGGTGAGGCCCAGGTTATGGTTGGGACTGTTACTAATAATTTGCGCTATCCCGGACAGTACTTTGACTCTGAGACCCGGCTGCATTATAATTGGCACAGATTCTATGATCCAGAGACTGGACGGTATATCTCGGCTGATCCTATTGGGCTTGGTGGGGGGATTAATCTTTTTGCTTATGTTGGTGGAAATCCGGTTAACTATGTTGACCCAAGAGGATTGGCGTATAGCCCCAGAGAACAGGGTGATTCACACGGAAAAATAAAATGCACTAATATCACTATTAAACGTAACAATATTAGCCTATTAAACAAGAATGATAAATACGGTCACTGGTGGACGGAAATAGGTGGAAATGAGAGTTACGGTTGGTGGCCGAAGAAAAAACCTGTTCGTCCCGGCGATGTTTTAGGGGGAACTGGTGGAGAATTAAATGGCACAACTTACTTTGGTGGCACTCCAACACAGGATCCTCATCAAATCATTGGTGATAGCGGTGAAGACTCTTTCCATCCGTTTGTTAAAGATGAAGAATGTGTGGAAAATGAGTGTGAGAAGGCAGCAGAATGTATAAGAAAATTTGCAAACAGCTATTCGGGAGGATGGGCTTGGCCATATCGGCAAAATTGTCACACATTTCAAGAAGGTGCAATGCATCAATGTGGACTTTCAAGGTATTAGCAATAATAATTGGCTTCTTTGTTTTTCTTACTATCACGTTTGATTTACACATGTTGGATGCAGGGCAAAAGCATATGGAGACAAGCAACGGAAATTTAACTTACCCTTATTTAGCCACAGCTTTAAGAAAAAAACAGATCGTTGATGGAATCAAGTCCATTGAAATAGGTATGACCATTGATGATGTTATTCACCTGCTTGGCAAGCCAGACGAAGTACATGAATTATACCCCTCTAAGTCATCAGAAAAGGCAATTGGATTTACTTATTGGTATATTATCCAACGGATGAAAGGGAATGGAAGTGTTGCTGAAAAGGCTGAACATTTAGTGAGAATCTCATTTAATTTAAATGGAATCGTCATTAGAAAAGACCAGTGGTGAAAAACAAAACACACCATCTGAACGAGTTCTGAACAGTTCTGGGGACAGTTTACCTAGATTTACCTTGAAAGCCTCAACATGTTGTTATTATAAGGTAAAAGTTCAGAGATAATGGTATAATGTGTAAGCATATACGGTAAACTAATCCAAAAGGCTTGCACATGATTCGATACAAAAGTACGCGGCAGCTGAGCCTGGAAGGTTTCAGCCTTCCCTTTGGCGGCAAACTTAACCCTGAAAATCGCTGGGTCAAATGGTGGGCTTACCCCCATTTTCAAACCACGAGGTGACGAATTTAAGGTGGAATCTGCTGTTCCTTTTTACGGCGACTGGCAAGTCAAATTGCCACTCTTGTTGATGTCATTCTCGCAATCTGTTAACGTTGTTCTGCTCACCCGGAGGATAGGGCAACGCTGAGGAGCGACCCGAGCGCCGTGGTGAGTGATTCGTGAATGGAAGGCCGGGTATATTTTCTATGCCTGACCTTTTCCCCCATTCATGGATCCTTAATGCGTTAAACCTACTTTCGGCGAACGAAGCGAGTGGGAAGTATTTATTCCCCGCTTTCCGGCAGCACTTCAATGTATGGTAGCTCCCGAGAATACCTCAAAGGGTGTACGCTTGTCGAGTGCCGAGTGTTTTCTTTCCATGTTGTAGTAGTCGAAATAACGA
>JALXAQ010000064.1:0-355 GCA_026991885.1 Thiotrichaceae bacterium | reverse complement strand
CCATTATACAATACATATCCATTAGAGTAAGATTTCGGATAAATATCTTCATTTTTCTTCTTTTACCGATCAGACCGGCACAACAGCTTATTCTTATAATGCTTTTGGCAGGGTTGTATCTGAAACAAGAACCATGGGAACCACTGTTCTTACGACCGGATACGGTTATGATGCTGATACTGGTGAATTGAACAACATGACTTATCCCAGTGGTTTGCTGATAGATTAGGTAGTGTCAAATATTTTTCGCACATTCTGTGATGTGGTCTCAGTTATTTTTGCTTTTTAATAAAGATCCTTTTCCAAACTTTTCAATTTCCGGTTAAGCGTGACTCGTTCTGCATTACAAGGCGGG
>JALXAQ010000063.1 GCA_026991885.1 Thiotrichaceae bacterium | reverse complement strand
CGAGAGCACATTCAACATTTCCAATCTCTCATCAGTAAAAGCCCCCGTCGTCAAATTGTTTTCTAAATACAAAATGCCAGTCAGTTGCCCTTGATTGAGCAGCGGCGCACATAAGATGGATTTGGGGTGCTGTTTGACAATATACGGTTCACGCTGGTATGTGCCCTCTTGTGTGGCATCGTGCAAAACCACATTTTCCCGTGTGCGAGCGACATACTGAATGATATTTGTTGGGACTTCCTCACTTGTTTCAACCGTAAGAGATTGTAATATTTTAACCTCAGTGCTATTGGCTTGCCCTTGGGCTTCGATAAACCACTTATCTTGTTTAGGCAATAACAAAAAACCTTTTTCAGCCCCTGCGTTTTCAATGA
Source organism: Thiotrichaceae bacterium (assembly GCA_026991885.1). Classification (GTDB taxonomy): domain Bacteria; phylum Pseudomonadota; class Gammaproteobacteria; order Beggiatoales; family Beggiatoaceae; genus Thiomargarita. Next base: position 1,872 of record JALXAQ010000063.1, on the reverse strand, counting down.
CGATGTGCATCATTTTTTCTAACAGCTTGTTGAGTACAATCTCCCCAGACAAAGTTTGAGAGGCTTTTATCACGCTGTTTAAATCCAACCAATCGGAGTTTTTTTGAGTCGAACTTGAAAGCACTGAGTGGATGGTTCCCATATTGGATGCTTTCTGAGTCAAAAATTGCGGGTATCTTTTCTCTAAATCCAGCACTTTCGCTTTTGCGCCCCATTTTTGGTAAGCATAGTGTGCATCACGCAAATAGACTTGTGCAATCTTGGGTAAGCCTTTCGCCATATAAAATTGACCCGCTAATTCATGCGCTAAAGCTTCTTCGTTAAGATATTCATTTTTTTGGGCAAGCTCAATAGCTTTGTCGTAATATTCTCTCGCTTCTTTGCTTTTTCCTAAGACACGAGCGCGTTCTGCTTCAACCAAATAAAATTTGTGTTGATGATTCATTGGGGCATGATGTGCCCATTTTTTGAGCTTTTTCTGATTAGCCGCCACTTTTTTGAGAATGCGCGAATCTGAAAAAACGGCCAGTCTTGCTAGGGAATCGTAAAAATAGAAAACGGGCACTACAATTAATGCGGTAACGCCATCTATATATTCTTCTGATTTTTCAGCATATTCGACAGATTTTGGGTAATTTTGAAACAGGTAACAGAGCAGTGCCTTTTGAAAATATAAAATAAAAATGGCCCCTCTATCTCCCTTTTTCAGGTGATGAGGCAACATTTCCTCTTCATTATAAGCGTCACCCACTAAGCGACATGATACATTTTCTGCCATCAAATTTAAAAGTGATTGATGAAGAATTTGATTGTAATGTAGAGGCGTCGTTTGCTTTGAAGCCTGCATAGATTCATTGTAAGAAGCCACATCTGGCTCAAGTCGTGTGATTTCACGACCCATATAAAAGGCATTGCAGCAATAGATAAGCAGTGCATAAGAGGCGTATTCTAAATCACCGGTTTCTAAGCATCGTTGGTAGGATTCCAGTAAAGGATTTAATGAGTGTTTGAGATGTTGAGTCCAATGGTTGACACAACTATTTATATAATAGATGGTTCTGCCTTGAATCGCTTGAGTGGGTGATTTTTCCAACAAATCCAATGCGAGTTTAGCCAACTTTTTACCCATTTTGATATCGCCTAAGACGCCACAAAGAATGATACCATAAGCCCCATAAGCGCCAGCCGATACCGTAAAATGACCATATTTCAGTGATAAATCGATCTGTTTCGACATTAATATGGGTAACAATTTTGGAGAAGCTAAATAAACCGATGAAATCGAGTAGAGAAGAATCCGCATAGCGGCAGAAGTCATCGGTTCTGAAACGTCAGGCTGATCAATCAAGTTTTCAATACGTTTTGTGGCGAGATAAAGCCGCGTTTTGAGTAAGCTAAATAGAATTTGTAATATATTCGGCTTTTTAGGGATTTTAATCCCTAATAATTTCAAGGCCAATCGTGCCGTCTCAATGGCATCAAGCATTCTGTTTTGTGCCATATAAGCTTGGATTTTGATTTCATAAATTTTTATTTGATCTAGCAGAGTAGCCGTTTTTTGTTGTAAAACGAGATTGGCTGATTGTTCCATGTCATCAAATTGACCATTCAAGTACGCCGCTTCTGCGGCTTCTAAATGTAATTTGAGTGTGAGTTCGTATGCTTGTTGCCAACTGTCTTTTTTGAGCAGCCCTATCCCGTTATTTAGATAGTTAAGGGCAGCACTGTAAGCGGCTGACGATTTGGCTTTTATACCAGCGGCGAGATTTAATTGGGCTAATTGTTCTCGTTCTTCAGACGCATGGATCAATTCAATCCCGATATTCAGTTGATCGACAATCTCAAAAAGTTTTTCAACAGGCGTATTAGTTA
>JALXAQ010000062.1 GCA_026991885.1 Thiotrichaceae bacterium | reverse complement strand
CTATGAAACATCTCCAGCCATTCGGCGTTGGGGAAGCCGTAGAGGGTGAGTTCAGTTTCGCGGACGTGCAGATGCGTGCGTAACTGAATTGCCTGCCCCGCCTGGGCGTCATCCAGCACCGGCGTGGGAACGTAGAGCAGGTAGCCCACGCCGTTCACATCAACCAGTAAGAAATTATCGCCTTTTTCAATTACTTCGCCGCGTATAGATCCAATCACAGACCACCTGAATGCCCTTAAAGCCGGCCCGCCTCAAAACCGCTTCCAACCCGTCCATAGTGCTAATTACCCCTCTTGTGCGGGGTAATTTCTTTCATCTAAACTAAAACTTAACTGTTTCACGCCTAAACCCGAACCCTTATCTTCACTATTATTGTTGCCTGAGTAATTCCTAATTTCTGTCATTCCTGTTGTACGAGCAGCGGCGCAGACTTCTCCCCAACTAACAAAATAGTTATCATAATATTTGATTGGATATTTCCCGCGTTGCGCTACCTCTGCGCGAGTTGGCAGCCTATTTAACTCTTGAGCAATGCGTCTTACTTCTAATTGCAAAGTTTTCTTGGGTACTTCATACTTCTGTTTTCGCAATCTCGGAACAGGACTGTTCTTTGCCGTAAGTTTACGCTCTACCTTGCGAAATGGGTCAATTCCGCGAATTATTTCATCGTGCCGCCCTTTGGCTATTTTACAATATTTGGAAGAACTTTCAATGCCTACATAATGCCGCCCCAATTGGTGCGCTGCCAACGTTGTTGTTCCTGCACCATTAAAACAGTCCAGAACTATCTCTTTCGGTCTGGTAAAAATAGATATTAGGCGATACATCAAATGTGGAGGCAATTGTGTGGGATGGTCAACACGGCGACTATTATGTTTCAAACGGTGAATGTCCCACCACAAATCAGTAAGCGGCCCACGGTCATCACGTTGCATCATTTGGCGGTGCCTGACACAACTTGAGCGTAAACAGTATCCTTCGGCTAATGGGTTAAGAGAATCAAAAGCTAAAGGCGCACCGGGTACGCTTGTTTGTCCCGATTCGCCAACCAAACCAGGTAAATTACGCGATTCACCTTTGCTAAAAACAAGAATTGTATAATGAGCCGGCATAATTAAACGAACAGGAAAAGACAAGGCATCCCAAGCAATCCAATTCTGAAATTGAAGGATTGTATCCATAAACAAAAAATGTCGAATAGACCAAATGGGAATATTCAGAAGGGCAAGCGTTCTTCCTGGCTTGAGTACGCGCGCTAATTCAGCTATCCATTTGTCGCACCAGTTGAAATATTCTTTAACTTCCAAATCATCGGTATATCCACTGTACTTCTTGCCCAGATTATAGGGCGGGTCTGTAAAAATGAAATCAATGCTATTATCAGGTATCTCTTGCAATTGTTCCAGACAATCGCCGTTGATTATTTGGTCGGTTAAATCTAGAGCTAAACGGACTTCTGGAGTTTTCTGTTCATTATTACCGCTAAATAATGAATATTGTGGCGCTGATTCTCGAATAATATTGAAATTTTGAATCCAGTCAGGTGTACGATTGTCATCAAAAGGCAAAGGCTGGTAATCCATTAAACGACAGTCAAGCGCCAAAAGTTCTTTATATGGTTCAAGTCCAAATAAATCCTGAAAACGTGTAATGACAGGGGTAAGGTCGCCATCCAATTCACAGGCTATATCGCGCCACACATCCGACATCAATGTACCGTATTGATGATAAGTATGCTTTTTCCCGCCATAATCTTTGGTAGTTTTATCGCAATTAGGGCAATAAGTATATTCTATTCTGGTTTTGACGTGGCGTAATGATTTCTTATATCGCGTGTGAATTAAAGCGCCAAAATGATAATTAGGTAAAGAACGGTTATCTGTTTGGTGAGGAAAGGTGCGTTTAATGGCGATCCAATGCTGATAACGAACAGTTGAGGGAATAACAGCTTGTATTTGAACCAGATCGGTAATTTCGCCAAGCGTAATGAGCGTTGCTTCTGAACCCAGTCTATTGGCTATGTTGGCTATGAGTCGCCCAATATTACTATGTGCATCTTCTTCTGAATGGGAAGGTAATATCACTACGCAAACATCGTTAAAATTTTGCGCGGCTTCGGATAGTTCGTCATTATTATGAATTAAAAGCTGTTTTAGTTTTAGAGGGCGATTATTCTCTGATAAATGCGCCATTAGGTCAACGCCCCCGAAAAGTATTCTGTTAAAAATTCACATAGTACATCAAGTTCGCT
>JALXAQ010000061.1 GCA_026991885.1 Thiotrichaceae bacterium | reverse complement strand
ACTCGATACAGGTGGGTGGTTAGCCCTTACCTGACCGGGACTTTCACCCAGCAAGAAATGCCAAGCTTCGCTTGGCGCACGCACCCTACGCTCGCTCTGATAGTTTGTTGAACCAAATATGCCAGGCACGTTAAAAAAAGAAGTTAGATAGCCAAGATAGCCGCTACCGTCTCGAATTGAGACTCGAAAGACTTTTGGGGACAAGCCTCTATTATCTGAGTTTTCAATACCCGGCGATTTTCGGACTTTACCTCGTTTTTCAATTTCCACCTGAAACCAGAAACTACCAACATCCTGATGATAAAAACGAGAACGGACAGCAAAAAAATAGTTAAATAGCCTAAAAAAAATGCTATCCGATTGTTTTTCAAAGGGCTGTATTTTCCATTGACCACGAAACTGGGTTAACTCTTTGCGCTCATAATCAATTTTGCCAAAACCAACCCATTTATAGGGATTTTTTTCCCAAGGATGATTGGCATTTTTATAACCCTTAGAAATATCAGGAAAAATCTGATACCACCGAATAGTCGCACCGGACTCTTTGGCGACTTTTAACGTGATTGTTTGCCCTTTGCTGGGAAAAATGGCGGTGGCTTTTTTTTTCCAAGCACCGTTATCAATAGAGGATTGAATCACAACAGCAGCTTCGCTGCTATTTGCGATGAATAACACTAGAAAAACAAAAAAATAATCTTTATATTTAAAAAACATAGATATACTTTAAGTTATTTAGGGACAAGTCTAATAAATAATTAATAAAACCATCAAGGCGTTTAAAAGCCTCATAAGCAAAAAAATAGGCAAGTGCTGAGCAAAAAATGCCAAGGTACAGCAATCCTAAAATTTCTTTCATTGAGAAAGAATGGTTAATCAACTAAAGTTCTTCATTAGCCGTTTAAAGGAGTCGGCCAGATTTATCTTGGATGGGGAGAGATGCTGTTGGAGCATTCGTTTAGTTGTGCTGTTTGCTTTCAATTGGCAGGCGTACAAGGTACGCCTTACACGCCCGCCAATTTTGCTCAACGAATAGTGACTTTGGCTTGACCAAGTGTGCAAGTATTCTGACTAAGCTGACACTCTCCGTTACCAATCAGATCATGGAGACTTAAGTCTTTGTCATAAATTTCGATATACCATTTCTGAGCATTTGAAGTGAATTTCATTTCACAGCGATAGGTATTCTTGCAAGCAACAGAGGTATATCGCATGTTTTCCACTACCAGCATTATATCGGGTTTTCCACCAAAGCGATCCCAGGATTTCCCGTTAGGTTTCGACGGTTCAACTTGAATAGTCATAATATATTCATGAGTGATGTCGGCTTTGACAGGTAAGCAGACAAACAGTATCAAAATGCCAAAAATTTTTTTCATTGGCTTTCTCCTTTGATGACGTTCTCAAAAATTGACTTTAAACAGGACGTTATTTGTTTTATTTGCTGATTTTCAACGCATCAGTTATATAACTTATTAACAAATTTATATCGTGCCGCCAATCTCATTAGGGGCAAAAAAAATATTGACTTTTTTTTATCCATATTAGAAAATCTATTAGTATCTAACTCAGAACGACGGGGTATCCCAAACCCCGCTGGTTAAAAAGGAACAAGTTTATTATATTAATAAACATAAGATAATTGATCATACCATGACTACTCTGACTACCAGCAAGGCTTGTGCAAAACTTCCTTACCTTATAGATGAGGTAGCTAGTTCTCATATACCTATATTAATTACCGGCCAACGTGTTAATGCAGTCCTCATTTCTGAAGAAGACTGGTCTGCTATTCAGGAGACTTTGTATTTATTATCAATCCCAGGTATGCGAGAGTCCATTAGAGAAGGATTACAAATACCTATTGAAGAATGTTCTAAGGAATTAGATTGGTGACTTGGCAAATTGTATATACCAAACAAGCTCAAAAAGATGCTAAAAAACTGGCGGCAAGCAATTTACGCCAAAAAGCCACAGCTTTGTTGAATATATTGGCGACAAATCCGTTTCAAAATCCGCCACCTTATGAGAAATTAATAGGCGATTTGGAAGGTGCCTATTCGAGGCGGATCAACATACAGCATCGCTTAGTGTATCAAGTGCTTGTAGAACTCAAAACGGTCAAAGTGATACGGATGTGGTCACATTATGGGTAATCACTAGCGAGCGTAGGGTGCGTGCGCCAAGCGAAGCTTGGCATTTCTTGCTGGGTGAAAGTCCCGGTCAGGTAAGGGCTAACCACCCACCTGTATCGAGTGTTGCG
>JALXAQ010000060.1 GCA_026991885.1 Thiotrichaceae bacterium | reverse complement strand
ATATAATATAAAAAAAAATCCGTCGCCACTTTTATTAGTATTATAATTAATATGAAAATTTTACAACTAGAACTAATCGCATTTGGATTATTTACCAATAAAATCCTAGATTTGTCGGTCGAAAAACCCGCCTTGCACCTCATTTATGGTGCCAACGAAGCCGGAAAAAGCACAATGCGCCGCGCCTTAACTCACTTATTTTTCGGCATCCCAGAGCGTACCCCTGATGCCTATCTCCATAGCAACAAACAACTCCGTATAGGCGCACGACTGTTAGGGGAAAACGGAGAAGAATTCTTATGTTATCGGCGCAAAGGGCGCAAAAATACCTTGCTTGATGACAACAACAACCCCTTAAATGAAAAAGACTTACAAATCCTGCTGGGGGGCATGAAAGAGGCGCAATTTACAGCCTTATGTTGTTTTGATCATGAACGTTTGCGGCAAGGGGGCGAAGATTTACTCAATGCCGGTGGCGATGTTGGAGAAAGCCTATTTGAAGCAGGCTCCGGCACTTTGAAACTGCATGACGTGTTAACCGGTTTGGACAAAGAAAAAGACGAATTATTCAAAGCACAAGGCAAAAAACCATTATTAAATCAAACCATTTTTGCCTATCAAGAAGCCCAAAAACGCATTCAAGACAATTCGCTATCCGTTAACCGATGGAGCCAATACGCCCAAAATTTGGACGAAACCCAGCAACGACAAACCCAATTAATTCGCCAAATACAAAACCTGCGTGCTGAGCAACATCGCCTAGAACGCATCCAACGTACACGCCCCCTCTTATTGCGCCATCAAGAAATCAAAGCAGAATTAACCAAACTCGCTCACGTAATTCTATTAGCCGATGATAGCCCCTCAAAACATTTTCAAACTAAGCTTGCATTGCGTACCGGGCAAGCTCAAGAAGAACAAGCTAAACAAACCATAGCCGAATTACAAAAAAAAATCGACAGCATCAAAATTCCGCCAGCCTTATTCGCACAAAAAGCCACGATTGACGACTTGCGCGGACGATTAGGCAGTCATCAAAAAGCCGCACGCGACTTACCGGGTGTGCGTACCGAAATGCGAACCGTTGAAAATGATGCCCGAGCCCTATTACGGCGCATTTATCCCCAATTGGCACTACAAGATATATCCACAATAGCCGTCACAAATCCGCAACGTGAGCATATAAAGCGACTCGCAGACAACTATCCCGCCTTGCGCGAAAAACAAAACAGCCTCAACAAACGCTTAGAAGAGCTCACTCAAAAATTGGCAGCACAACGCAAAGCCTTAGAAAATTTGCCACTTATTCCTGATTTAACCGTCTTACGCGCAGCCTTAACAAGAGCCTGTCAATCTGGCAACTTAGAAGAAACTTATGCCAAAGACGAAATTGAACTACGTTTACAGACAAACCGAACTAAGCTCAGCTTAAAACAGTTAGGCGGTTGGGCGAGTTTAGAGACTTTAGAACAAGCCACTTTGCCGAGAATGGAAAGAATTGACAGTTTTGAGCATCGCTTTAATGAGCTTGAAAATGATCGGCAACGTATCAAAGAGCGTCTATTAGAAGCCCGACAACGCAATGAGCGTAGCACTCAAAAAATTAATGCCTTATCTTGGGCGGGAGAAATTCCAACCGAAGAGGCACTACATAAAGCCAGAAAAATGAGGCAAACACAATGGCAAAAAATTAAAAAATTAAAATCATCCCCTCCCAAAAACGAAGTGAATCTCACTTTTGAGGGAGCAGAAGCCTACTCTACCCTCTTTGGCAAAGACTGTGATGATGGCAACCTAAAGGAAATATATCAAAGCTTTGAAAAAGCCATCACGAATGCTGATAACATTTCAGATCGATTACGCCGTGAAGCGAGCCGAGTGGCAGAATACTCAATGTTATTGGCAGAACAACAAAGTGCTCAAGCGGAACAAGAACAACAAACAAAAAAATGGCATCAATTAGAAGCCTTATTAACAGAATTACAAAGAGAATGGGAACAAACTTGGAAACCCATTGGTATCAAACCTTGGACAACCGCCGAAATGCGGAGTTGGTTAAATGAAAGTCTCAATTTACGCCAACAAGCGAGCCAATTGCGAGAACGTCACCAACAATTAGAAGAACAGCGACAATTAATAACAGAATTGTGCCAAGAAATCAGTGAAGCACTTGCCCCCTTAATAAAATCTGGAAAAATACTCACACGCTTATCGGATTTAATTAAACAAGGCGAACGCTGTGTCACAGACATCACGAATCTACAACAACAACGTGATAATTTACAAATAGAGATCAATCATTTAATTCAAGAAAAAGAAGCCACAAAAACGGCCAAACAGCAAACCAGTCAAGCATTAAAACAGTGGCAAACCGAGTGGGCACAAATCCTTTCACCTCTACAATTGCCACCTGACACGCCGCCAGAAACGGCCCGCAATGTACTCAATGATTTAGATCAAGTTTTAAACAAAATTGATAAAGCCAATGGACTACAACAGCGGATAAAAATGATGGAGAAAGATGCTGACATATTTCGGCGTGATGTGGCAAACTTAGTACAAAAAATAGCACCCGAATTATCCAAAGAAGCCGCTGAACAAGTCGTACCCGCATTATCCAACCGCCTCAGCCAAGCCGAAAAAGATTTAACGCGCTCTGAACAATTACAACAGCGTTTAGAAGCCGAACAACAACGCTTAGCGAATGCCAGTGAACAAGTACAAATAAATGAAGCACAATTACAAGCATTACTCGAACAAGCGCATTGTAGCGACATGGATGCCCTAAAAGAGGCCGAAAAAGCGTCTGCACATAAAAAAGAAGTACAACGGGAACACCTAGAACTTGAACAACAATTATTAGAAATCGGAGAAGGGCTATCATTAAAGGACTTAGCAAATGCAGCAGCGGCGGAGGATATCGATCAATTACCCGCCCAATTACAAAGTTGCATTGAGCAAATTAAAAAATTAGAAGAAGAACGCTCGACGATTGACCAACGAATTGGAGAAATACGCACCCTATTAAAACAAATGGACGGCAATGCAGCGGCAGCCCAAGCGGCAGACGAAGCCCAATTTGCGTTAGCTGAAATACAAAATTTAAGTCAACGCTATATGCAAGTCCACCTCGCCGCTTCGGTACTGAGAAAGTCGATAGATCGTTATCGAGAAAAAAATCAAGGACCCTTGTTGAAACGAGCAAGCGAATTATTTCAACGCCTGACCTTAAACCACTTTTCTGAACTCAAAACGGACTATATTGGTAATAGTGATAAAGCGATATTAGTGGGCTTGCGAACATCAGACAAAGCGGCGATAGCGACGACAGGGATGAGTGATGGCACACGCGATCAACTTTACTTAGCCCTGCGACTAGCAAGCATTGAACGTTATATTGAGAAAAATGGCCCCATGCCTTTGATATTAGATGACATCATCATCAATTTTGATGATGAACGCTCTAAAGCGACACTATCAGTATTAGGAGAATTATCTCAACGCACACAAATTTTGTTTTTGACTCATCATCCGCATTTAGTGGAATTGGCTCAACAAGTGGTGCCTAAAGCGTGTTTAGTGAAACATGAACTATAATTCTCGTTCCCACGCTCTGCGTCAATGCCATTAAGTTAAGAGATATTGTAGGGTGGGTAGAGCGAGAGCGAAACCCACCTTTGTTAGCAAGCGTAGCCTGGATTGAATGTAGGGTGCGTCCTACGCACCTTATGGTCTCATTGATCTACACTGACAAACAGGTGCGTAGGACGCACCCTACATTCGCTTTTTTTATAAATTAATTAAGAATAATATTCTTATGTTATAAAAATAATAAAAAACATCGAGTTATAATTTTTTTTTTGCCAAATTGAAAAAAGGCTTGCGTCAATCGCTCTAGTAGGATAAAATCTCCGCCGTCGTTCAGTTCTTGGCCGGCCCAAGGCTGATGTGTGTGCGATAGAGCTTATTGTCTGTCACATTGTTAACAACATCAAGGAGTAGTTAACTTGAAAAAAACCTTATCTATCTATCTATCTAGTATCTTCGGCGGTTTTGGCGCCATCTGCTTCAGCACTGTCTGAAAAAGAGTTTATAGATGAAATTATGCATGCAACCGCCGCAGTGAATGTGGCCCCGCCCCTTGTGAAAACAGGACTCACTTATTTTTTCAAGCCCCCCACCCCCAAAGAGTTGCCAGTCTCTGAGCATTTCAGGCAAGCAAATCCGGCAAAAGCTGCATTGGCTTATGTAAAAGCGCATCTTTTCTCAAAAGAAGAGGGGAACTTTTATCTTGAGGAAGATTTTCATTTCAGGCATAAGCAAGTTTCTGATGGGCGGCACATTGTTAAGCTAAAGCAGAAATACAACGGCATTCCTGTGTATGGTGCCGAGTTGATTGTCCATATGGATGAATCAGGTCGACTGCTTGAGATTAGCGGAACCGTCTTGCCTCTGAGAACAAAGATCCCATCTCCTTTCGACAATAGCCCGACTATAGGATTCACTGCCAACCCAATTGAACAACAAGTGCTCAAAAAACGGGGTAAACGTCACGAATATGGACTGTTTGACCTTAAGCCTGCTGTGTCAATTGACAGCGGGGAAGCGACACCAATTGCTAAAGAATATATGGGGAAACAGCATGAAGTGCCTTTAAGTGAAATCAAAAGCGGCATCCCAGAGTTAATGATCTTTAGCCCAGCTTTGATGGGAGAAGGTGACTCTGAAAATAGATTAGTGTGGCGGATCAATACCATGGGAGGAATCCCCCCCGTTTTTGGAGCGGATGTTTTTGTTGATGTGCAGACGGGGGAAGTTGTTTATACTGTCAGTACGATCCATGAGGCACTGGATAGAGATATACATGATAATGCGAATACAGTCGGTTCGTTACCAGGACCACTTGTACGTGAGGAAGGAGACGCTCCTGTTGGGATCACAGATGTCGATTTGGCCTATGATTATTTGGGTGACACGTATGATTTCTATTTTAACACTCATGGAAGAGACGGTATTGATGGCGCAGGAATGATAATGAGAGCCACTGTTCGTCATTGCTGGAGCAACGGCCCGTGTCCGAATCCAAATGCCTACTGGCTTGGCAGTCCATACAATCAAATGTTATTTGGAGACGGCTTTGTTATTGATGATGTGACAGCACATGAGTTAACGCATGGTGTTACTAACAATGAGTCCAATCTTGAGTACAGAAACCAATCAGGTGCTATTAACGAGTCTTTCTCTGATGTTTGGGGGGAATTTGTCGATCTGACGAATGGTCGTGGTGACGACCGCCCCGCTGTGCGCTGGTTACTCGGAGAAGAACTGCCAATAGGTGCCATTCGCAATCTGGCGAATCCCCCTGCATTCGGTCAGCCTGATCGAATCACCAGTTCAAACTATGACTGTAGACCAGGAGATGGGCCATCTGAGGATTATGGCTGGGTTCACACAAATAGCGGGGTTAATAACCGGGCAGCCGCTTTTCTTGTGGATGGGGGGACGTTTAATGGTCAAACAGTGAGTGCCTTGGGGATAAACAAAACAGCATTCATATATTATGAGGCTCAGATAAATCGCCTGACCCAGACTAGCAACTATTTCGCGCTATATAATGCCTTGATTAACTCGTGTAATGCTTTGGTCGGAATCGCAGGAGTCACGGCTGTAGACTGTGTGCAAGTTAGCTCTGCGCTTCAAGCTGTCGAAATGGATCAGGTTCCATGCCTTGAGCCGACGATTACGACAAGCGGTTGTCACGTCTAATTGATCTACACTGATAAACCGGTGCGTAGGACGCACCCTACATTCGCTATACAGGGCTAAGTAGTTACAATCGAGGATAATAAAATGTCAAAGACACTTTTAGTGATGATCTTGCTGTCTGCGTCCCTTGCGGTCAAGGCTGCACCATTGGGTCAATTTACAAAATTAGGCACCTATTGCTTTCAATTAAGGGATAGCATTGTTCCGAGTAAGCCCTTAGAGTTGTTATATCTTACTGCTTATTCAAGCGAGACTGAAAATTATTTTCCTATTTATGGCATACATATAGCGGATGGAAAGCGATCACCAGCTTATGGAAATGCCGTGTTCGAGAATGCGTTTGACCTAGTGGTTTCTATAACGACATCAGGTAGAAAAGTCAATTCAAGTGTGTATACACTTTCCTTAAGCTTGTCTCGTGAACTGCACGGAGGTTATAATATCATGTCTTTTAAGCATAAGCAGTCCGACTACCCTCCATTGGAGTCCGGAACGAAAAGAACAATTCTACCGGAACGCCCTCAATTTGATGTATTCTATACCTTCGGCTCTGTAGCGCCGATAGAATGTGAGCAGTAGGAGTGCTAGCTTAGCTTGACGGGAAACGGGGACGGGCGTTGTGGAGATTTCTTTGAACAGAGTACAGATAAAGTTGTAGTCTGGCAGGATGCCCGGAGTTAGCATTGACTGGATGCTGGTGCCTTACCACCTATCAGTTTGGCAAAACGAGTACAACGGATTGACGGAATAAACGGATTTAAAACACTGCTAAGAGTTAATCCGTTTTTTTCGTCAATCCGTTGTAATCATGGTTGTATTTGATATTCAATAACTTATAAAAACTGATAAGTGGTAATAGCCTGGATTGTAGGGTGCGTCCTACGCACCATATTGTCACGTCTAATTCATCTACATTGACAAAAAGGTGCATAGTTTGCCTGTAATCCGTTGCCCTGGGCTTATCGGGGCGTGTATAATATCAAGAGAGCTTAATTTTTGGAAAAGTAAAAAGATACGCTATGTTCAAACACTTTGTTCAAAAGCAATGGTATGAACGGTCGAATTTAACTGATAAACGGTCAATTGACGAAAAGCGAGCGTAGCCTGGATATCCGGGTGCGTCCTACGCACCTTATGGTCACGTATAATTTATCTACATTGACAAACAGGTGCATAGTTTGCCTGTAATCCACAGAGCACATTTTATTCTGTCAGTGGATAATGTGGCCCCGATTTTTCGCCAAGCATTTTTTATAGCCACATTAACCCGCTTTTTGCACACACAGACTGATATTATTAAATAAAAACAAAAGGATGCTTGCTCACCCCAAAAAAAATAAAAAAAAAACTTGACTTTGTTTCGAGTAAGTCTTATAGTACTGCACCTCAACAACTTAGCTCGGATAGCTCAGTCGGTAGAGCAAAGGACTGAAAATCCTTGTGTCCCGTGTTCGATTCACGGTCCGAGCAAAAAATTTACATCTTTTATACCAAACCACGCAACATAGCGACATCAACATAAGATGCCTCACCCGCATTTCCCGCTAACACGGTAAAAGCCTGATCAGGCTCCCCCAAATGATTGAGTACCAACAAAGCCCCCGTAAAATCTTCATTGCGCGTATAATCACTAACCGTTACCAATGTCGGCACATTAGCAGCCATTGCTGAACGAATACCATTATAAGAATCCTCAATCGCAATACATTCACCGGCTGGCAGTCCCAAATTTTTCAACGCATAATCATAAATATCAGGCGCAGGTTTTTTAAGCGACACCATATCACCCGCAGCAATCACATCAAACCACCCAACCGCATCCGGTGCCAAACTATGCTCCAACAAAGTGGTCACATTATCCAAACTCGTCGTCGTAGCGATAGCAAGTCGTATCCCCTCACAGCGGGCTTCCTCCACCAAGCGGCGCACCCCCGGACGTAGCGGAATGGGGCGACTCCTTAACATCTCATTATAATGAGCCGTTTTATTTTGATGTAATTCAGCAATAAAGGCATCATCAACACGGGGAACATCGGGACGATAACGCTCCAAATAAAATTTCATGCGCTCCTTGCCACCCGTCACCGCCAGCAATTCACCATAAAGATCGACACTCCAATCCCAATCTAGCTTATATTCAGCAAAAGTCTCATTAAATGCGACACGATGAGCATCTCGCTCAGTTTCAGCCAACGTGCCATCTACATCAAAAATTAAAGCTTTTAGTTTAGTCATAGTTATATTTTAACACGCGACGCTCCGCGTCGCAGCAGGCATGAGCTCCGCACAGCGAAGTTACTTCGTATCCTTTGCCTCGCGCACTCACTTAGACATAAGTATTTAAGTACTTGAAAAAAAATATATTATGTAGGGTGGGTAGAGCGAGAGCGCAACGAAGTAACGGAACGTTAAACCCACCCTACCAAAAAACTAACATCCCAATTTTTCACAAAATGCTGCAAAAATCGTATTAAGTTTATCCGTTTTCATAGTAGCAAGATATTTAAACAAAATAGATTTATGCAAGGTGAAGTTTTTAGGAATTATGACTAATGATTCCTTTTTTAATTCACCTCTTTCCAAATCATTAGGATTAATAATAATACCGTTTTGATTAGTTTTTGTTGTTAGTGGAACACAGATACAATCATCACCGATTTCTTTAATAACTAGAACGGGTCTAATTTTATATTCTGAGAGATCGGTAAAATAAATTTTTGATAAATATATTTCGCCTACCATTTTGAATAATCCTCATCATCTTCTTCAAAACTCTTAGACACCTGTCCTATTTTGCCAATTTGTGCGACTTCTTCACTATTCCAATAATCAAATTCGGCTTTAGGTAGCACAATCACTTCAACTTCATCATAAATAAAATCTTTTGGTAATAATAAATCTATTCTGTGATTTTTGACTTTCACCAATTCGCGTATAGCTATCATGTTGTTACCTCCATTGAGAGCCTCAAAACAGCGACAGACTATCAAACAGATAATCCCTTGTCAAATAATATTATTTTATGACAGAGTGTTCCCTCCGCACAAAGGGACGACAAGCTTTTTCAAAAAATAAAATTTCTCGTTCCCACGCGGAGCGGAGTGAATGCCTGCCTCGACGCGTCGAATGACTAAGACATTTCCAAAAATAACTGTTCCTCAGCATCCACATAAACCGAAAAACGCCCCGCACACCCCTCATCGGGTGCTAATGCTTGTCCATCACACAAATTAATCTGCCAATTATGCAAAGGACAAGTCACCTTTTCACCATGTACGATACCTTGCGACAAAGGTCCCCCTTTATGAGGACAACGATCCGCCAAAGCAAAAACCGCATCACCAGCCGTGCGAAAAACCGCAACATCACCCTGATCCGTTTGTACTACCCGTGCTCCCAAACGAGGGATGTCATTAAGCGTACCGATATGAATCTTGTTTGACATTAGACAACCTCCCTTTGTGTCGGCTGTGACGCCCCCACTTCTTTTAAGAAAGTAAATTCATGTTGAGCCACCCCATCCGTTGCTCGTTCAGTCCAGGGATCTTTTTGAGAAAACTGCTGTGATTGTAAAAATCGCTCATAAAGTGCTTTGCGATTGTCCGCATCTTCAACCATCTTTTTCTGGATATGCGCCAAACCCACCCGCTCTATCCAAGGCGCCGTGCGTTCAAGATAATGCGCTTGTTCACGATAGAGTTGAATAAAAGCACAAGAATATTCTAGCACTTCTTCTTGCGTTTCTACCTTACACAATAAATCCGTGACACGGACTTTTATGCCACCATTGCCGCCAACATGTAATTCCCAGCCTGAATCGACGGCGACGACACCAAAATCTTTAATCGTCGCCTCGGCACAATTACGAGGACAACCAGAGACTGCCATTTTGAATTTATGCGGCGTCCATGAGCCCCAAGTTAATTTTTCCAACTTAATACCCATGCCGATGGCATCTTGGGTCCCAAAACGACACCAATCGCTACCGACGCAAGTTTTAACCGTGCGTAAAGCTTTACCGTAAGCATGTCCAGAAACTAAACCCACTTTGTTCAATTCACCCCAAATAGCGGGCAAATCTTGTTTCTCTACCCCTAACAAATCAATCCGTTGTCCGCCCGTAAATTTGACAGTGGGAACCTCAAACTTTTCGGCCACATCAGCAATCGCCCGTAATTCTTGAGGCGTTGTAATACCCCCCCAAATACGTGGAATCACTGAATAACGCCCATCCTTTTGAATATTGGCATGAATCCGTTCATTAATAAAGCGAGATTGTGATTCATCTTTAAATTCACCAGGCCAAGCACACAGCAAATAATAATTAAGCGCTGGGCGACAAACATGACAACCATCAGGATTTTTCCAATCCATAAACTCCATCACAGCGCGTGTACTGGTTAAATGTTGGTCTCTGATGATACGGTGTACATCATCATGGCTATATTCGGTACAACCACATAAAGGTTTCGTTTTAGGAGAAGCCGAATAATCGCTGCCCAAGGTAAAGGCGAGCAATTGTTCTACCAATGCTGTGCAAGAGCCGCAAGAACTACTTGCCTTAGTATGAGCGCGGACATCGTCCAAAGTAAACAGTTTTTTATCGACAATGGCATTAACGATTGTGCCTTTACAAACACCATTACAACCACAAATTTCGGTATCATCGCTCATCATGGCAGCGGCATTGCTTTCACCATGTCCACTATTGCCTAAATGCGCTTGCCCAAATAATAAACGATCACGTTGCCCACTAATATCGACGCTATCGCGCATGAGTTGAAAATACCAAGCACCATCCAGCGTATCGCCATACAGCACCGCCCCTTTAATACGATTATCTTCAATCACCAATTTTTTATAAATACCTTGACTTGGATCTTGAAAAACTAATTCGTCAGTATTTTCATTGCCCTTAAAATCGCCGGCTGAAAATAAATCAATACCAGTCACCTTCAACTTAGTCGAAGTCACGGAGCCTTGATAAAGGGCATACCCTAAATTTGCCAAATGATTAGCGCAGACTTTGGCTTGTTCAAATAAGGGAGCGACTAAGCCATACTGTTTATTTCGATGTTGCACACATTCGCCAACGGCATAAATGCGGGGATCATAAGTTTGTAAAGTGTCATTAACGATAATACCCCGTTCACAATACAAGCCCGCTTTTTTCGCCAAATCAATATTAGGACGAATACCCACCGCCATGACGACTAAATCCGCTGGTATTTCTAAACCGTCCTTAAAACGTACCCCTGTTACCTGGTTTTCTCCTAAAATTTCGCTGGTTTGAGCTTCCATCAGAAAGTTTAAACCACGCTTTTCTAATGAACTTTTTAATAAAGCGGCAGCGGCATGATCTAATTGTTGTTCCATCAGACTGTCTAATAAATGCACAACAGTCACTTCCATACCTTGTTTCAACAAACCATTAGCGGCTTCCAAGCCTAACAAACCACCGCCTATGACAACCGCCTGTTGTCCTTGCTTGGCAGCTTTAAGCATGGTATAAACATCTTGAACATCACGGAAACCCACCACGCCGGGCAAAGTATGACCAGGTAGGGGAATAATAAAGGGACTTGAACCGGTTGCCAACAATAAACGATCATAATTGACAATAATACCTTTATCACTCTGTACTTGTCGTTTTCGCCTGTTTATGGAAACAATGGAATGTCCTTTGTATAAGGTGATGTTGTTATCTTGATACCATTGCTCTTCGTTGAGCATAATGTCATTAACGGTTTTTTCACCCGCTAAAACAGGGGACAGTAAAATACGATTATAATTACCATAAGGTTCTGCCCCAAAGACAGTTATATCATATTGATCTGGCGCAAGCTGGAGTAATTCTTCAAGAGTACGAATACCAGCCATACCATTGCCGATACAAACGATTTTTTCTTTCATTTAAGAACTCCTTTAAGCTTAAAAAGTATATATATAAATATAAAAAACAATGTTTTAATTCAACTTTTAAAAAATACACCTTTTTAATTAGCAAATAATATACCAATTATATTTGGGCACGAGAATATTTATATTTTGTTAAATTTAATAGATTTTTTTGTCATAAATTTATTTATTTATCTATAAAATAGTCGTAAAGAATACAATTTAAAAAGAGATTGATTGTCATAAAGACGACAATTTATTTAGGAGTCCAAAATAAATTTTGGACTCCTAAATAGCTTTGCTTTAGCCGTTTGTTTTATTCGTTGTTAAGCATTATTGGGCGATTGATGAACTACTGGGGCATTACGTCAACTACCGCAAACAAGAAAGTCCGCCACCAGAGTCACCGAAAAAAAAGAAAAAGTTATTACCCGAAACGGATTTTCAACTGTATGCCGTTTGTACGCGCTATCCACACAAATTGGCAAAAAAACACCCAGTTGACTTGAAAAAAGAGGGAGTATATGAATTGGCTTGGGGCTCGAAGGTGATACGGGTTATCGTTTTGAGCCGAATTCCCCAAACCCAGAGAAATACGATGTGGCAATTGTTTAGCAGCGTATCTTCAAAATTTAATTACGCTAAAACTCACCATGAATGGCGTAATTCAGAACTCAGTTTATTCCTTGTTAAGCATTAGTTGTACTCACCACCACACCACAAGCGTTCCCACTCTAAAATGGAGAAAAAATCATGAAAAAACCAATTAAAAAATTTTTCAAAAAATAGGATTTCTCATTAAGAGCAAAATGTTAAAAGATTGATGTGTATCGCGCAGCGAAACCTACAATACAATTAAAAAGGGACAAGTCTAGTCTAATATTTTGACTTATCCCTGTTAATAAATAATCCCTATAGTTTATGTTTTTGATGTTGTGGTGCTCTTACGTTCCATGCTTGCACGATAAAACCACCGTTCTGGCTTATTTCATTTGCTCTATCAGTTCCATCCGCAGATGTTTAGACTTTTCGTATATGCCTTGAACCGCCTCTATAGGAACGCGCTTTGCCGCACGAATCCTGCCGCTAGTGCGATTTCCAGTCATCTCATGGCAATCACTAGCGATCTGAATATCTTTAAACAAATAAAAACACCCAGCAACTGTATCTTCTGATGTCAAATCAAAAATAAACAAACGAGCGAGACTGCTTGAAATGGTGTCCGAAAGAGAAAACCTCTCATCCTCAGCATCATACAAAGCTACAACGAATTCACCCTCTTCATTGGTTCCAATGATACTATACTCACCGGAGTTCGAGGAAGTTTCTCGCACATCCGTTAAAGTGTATATCCGGGTCGTTGTTGTGCTACCATCCGTGTAAGTAAACGACCACGTTCCCTGCAAACGTCTCGTTTGGCATTCATTATAAGACGGAGTCCCTGGATTCTGACACCCCTGCTCATTCCCACAATCAACGGGAGCGGCACTGCTTAGCGAAAAAGCCAGGGTGCTGCTGTCTGGCATTAATCCCAAATCAGCGCGATAACACACAAGCTCAGCATTTGGGAATGCTACCTCCACAAGCGGGAGATGCAAAATATTTGAGGTGAGATCAAATTTGGGGTTATCGGCCAAAATAGCCGGCGGAAATAAGAGACTGATTGAAAAAACCACCGTTTTCAGCCCTTGAGTAAAATACCGTTGATACATTTTTAATACCTCTTGTTTACAATATATCTTAAATAAGATAACTTACTTTGACATTCTGCCGGTACTTGGAGTCCAAAGCTTTAGCTTTGGATTAGCTACAGTCTAAAGCTAAAGCTTTGGACTCCAACTGTCAACTCAAAAAAATTCTATTTCTTCAAGAAATAGGATTTTTTGGTGGCCCTTTTTAAAACAAATTCCCCGTACCGATATTTTCTGGTAAATCTCTTGGCACACGTTCCATTCTCGGATCAATACTATCAAAACCTTATTTAACCCGCATCCCCGGCTGCGCTCCCTCATCGGGACTGAGCAAAAATATATCTTTTTTACCCGGACCAGCCGCTAAAACCATGCCTTCTGACACCCCAAAACGCATTTCTCGCGGCGCCAGATTTGCCACCATCACCGTCAAACGCCCCGTCAATTCTTCAGGCGTATAAGCATCCTTAATCCCAGCAAACACATTCCGCAGCTTTTCTTCTCCCACATCTAAGCTTAAACGCAACAATTTTTGAGCCCCCTCAACATGCTCCGCTTTGACAATACGGGCAATGCGTAACTCAATTTTAGAAAAGTCCTCATAGCCAATCGCATCGGCAGCAACTGGCGCGGCGGACGGTTTAGGCGGCGTTGCGAGGCTCTCCTTGGAATCTTCAATCATGGCATCAATCTGTTTTTTATTGATACGCATCATTAACGGTTTAAAAGGATTAATCGTGTGCGCGAGTAACGGTTCAGGTTGCCAAGCGATGGGCGCGGCTAAAAATTCTTCAACCTGTTTTACCATCAACGGCAAAATCGGTGCTAAATAACCCATTAATACCCGAAACAGATTTAAGCCTTGACTACAAACCGCCTGCAATTCAGCCTCTTTACCCTCTTGTTTCGCCAACACCCAAGGCTTTTGTTCATCAATATATTGATTCGCCTGAGCTGCCAAAGCCATAATATCACGCACCGCCTTGTTATAATCACGGCTTTCGTAAGCCTCAGCAATGGCATCACCATCATCTATAAATTCTTGATAAAGGGTAGCATTCGCTAATTCTGGGGCCAGTTGTCCGTTAGTGATAAATCTCGCACACCGGCTGGCAATATTAACAAATTTACCCACTAAATCCGCATTAACGCGCTGGAGAAAATCGTCCAAATTTAAATCAACATCATTGACACCATTACCTAATTTAGCCGCAAAATAGTAACGCAAATATTCCGGCTCAAGATGCTTTAAATAAGTCCGAGCATTAATAAAAGTGCCGCGTGATTTGGACATTTTTTGTCCATCCACCGTTAAAAAGCCATGTACAAAAACGGCACTGGGTATTCTAAAACCCGCCCCCGACAACATCGCTGGCCAAAATAAAGTATGGAAATAAATAATGTCTTTGCCGATAAAATGATATAACTTAGCTTGGCTATCGGCGCCCCAGAATTCGTCAAAATCAATATGTTCTCTGTCACAGAGATTTTTGAAACTCGCCATATAACCAATGGGCGCATCTAGCCAAACATAAAAATATTTGCCCGGCTCATCAGGAATTTCAAAACCAAAATAGGGGTCATTACGAGAAATATCCCAAGCTTGTAGTCCGACTTTAAACCATTCATTGAGTTTATGTAACACTTCAGGCTGCAAAGAGCCGCTGCTTGTCCACTCCCGCAACAAGCTTTCAAAATTCGACAAATTGACAAACAAATGTTCCGACTCTTTTTCTATAGGCGTGGCACCAGAAACGGCAGATTTCGGATTTTTGAGTTCAGTCGGATTATAAGTCTTACTGCACACTTCACAACTATCGCCATATTGATCTTTTGCCCCACAATGTGGACATTCGCCGCGAATAAACCTATCGGGCAAAAACATTTCTTTAATGGGATCATAAAATTGGCGAATAGTGCGACGCTCAACATGTCCCCCATCACTCAAGCCCTTATAAATCAGATTGGAAAAATACTGATTTTCCGGGCTATGGGTAGAATGGTAATTATCAAAGCCTATTGCAAAATCAGCAAAATCAGCTTGATGTTCAGTCTGAAAACGGGCAATCAGCTCTTCGGGCTTAATACCTTCCTTTTGGGCACGTAACATGATGGGAGTGCCATGCGCGTCATCGGCACAAACGTAGTAGCATTCATGTCCGCGCAATTTTTGGAAGCGTACCCATATATCTGTTTGAATATATTCAACTAAATGCCCAATGTGTATAGAGCCATTAGCGTAAGGTAACGCGCTGGTGACTAAAATTTTTCTTTTGGAATTTGTCATGGTATGCTGTCTCTCTGATAGACAAAAAAATAGGCACATAAGGTAACATTAATTACCTTATGTGCCTAGTACTTTGTCAAGATTAAATTGACGGGTCATGTAGGGTGCAATGCCATATCGTATCGGGCAACCACAAGGGATTGCCCTTGATCCCTCCCTCAAGCTCCCTCATATCAAAGGGACCGGCTTAATGGCATTGATGTAGGGTGCGTCCCACGCACCCTACAAAACAATGTTGACAGAGTACTAGTACTCTGTCAATTTAGTTTTGTAGTTTTGTAGGGTGGGTAGAGCGGAGCGATACCCACCCTACATTACTTAGCTCCCAGATAATCGAGCCGAATAATCTTTAATCTCAGCCGCAGCTTTTAGCCCTGACAGTAATTGACTAAATTCACTTTGACCAACTGCCTGCTGCTTGGCATCTTCTTGATCTGGCTCATCAGCACTTTCACTTTCCGTTGCTGGTGGACTAACTTCACCATCTTTAACATCCAACACCGCCACCAAAGCATAATCGCCATTACCTAACTCAATGCCCTGATAAAGTGCCTTATCTTCGGCAGGCCGTCCAATTTTAAAAGCCTCGCTCACTATAGCCGGCTGCGTACTATCTTTCCGTTCAACCCACTTTGCGGGTGACCAATTTAAATCATGTTCTTTAATCGGCGCATTAGGATCACCATTTTCCTTGATTTGCTCAATTAAGCTTTTGCCCAACTTTTTCGCTTTTTCTCGCGTCCTTTCTTGTGTGATGGCAGAGACGATAGCTTCTTTTACCTCTGCTAGCGGTTTAGCTTCAGCAGATACATGATCTTTTAGGCGCAACACAACAACATGTCGTTCGCCAATTTCAATGGGATCACTATTGTAACCTTCTTTGAGCACCGTATCGCTGAAAGCAGCCTCAATAAGCTTACGATTTGAAAGGATACCCTCCCCCCCGCTGCGGTCAAATAATTCGGTGCTTTTGCTCTCCAAATGTAAAGTCTCTGCCAGCACCTCTAAGCTATTGGGATGTTCATAAGCGAGATTAGCAAATTCATCCACTTGTCCATAAAACTCTGAGTCTGCATATTCCTTTTGAATTTCTTGCGCTAACTCGCTACGCACCTCAGCAAAAGGACGGATCACTTCAGGTTTACTATCATCCAATTTGATGATATGAAAGCCAAACTGACTTTTCACAGGTTCGCTGACTTCACCCACTTTCAGTGCCTTGACGGCATCTTCAAACGGTTTCACCATCCTACCTGGTCCAAACCAGCCCAAATCCCCTCCCTGTTTCTGGCTCCCAATATCATCAGAATATGCCTTGGCTAAATCCTCAAAAGCCTCGCCAGCTTTTATTTTAGCTAAAACTTCTTGCACTTTTTTCTCAGCCGCCTCTAGCTCATCTGCTGCCGCATCTTGTGCAACTTCAATCAAAATATGCCGCGCCTTCCATTGCGGCTGCGTTGTAAAAGAGGCTTTGCGTTGTTGATACTGTTGTTTTAAAGTCTCTTCATCTATGGTTTGTGTAGAGACTAAATCCTCACCTGACAGTTCGACATATTCGATGCTGACTTTTTCGGGAGTCATGTATTGCTTGGCATGATCCTTATAATAAGTTTCAATATCGGCATCAGTAATCGTTATTGAATCCTTAAAGCGACTAGCGGGCACAATCAAATGACTGATAAAGCGTTGTTGTTTTTCAAGGCGAGCCTGTTGTTGTTCATCATAATCAGTCAAGAAGGCAGAACGTAACACACCTTCACGGATTTGGCTTGTTAACAGTTCTCGGCGAATAGCCCACTCAAAGCGAGTGGGGGACATGCCTTGGTAACGTAAAACTTCTTCATACTGTTTTTGGGAAAAAACGCCATCCTCTTGAAATGCGGGAATACTATGGATACGACTGGCTAATAAATCATTACTGATCTGCATACCCGCCTCGCTGGCAGATTGCACGAGCACTTCCTCATCTATCATCTGCGTCAGCGTGCTTTCCCGGATTTGCTTATCCATAAATGACAAGTCGATATTTTGATCTTTAAACATGTCATAAAGTCGGCGTTTCTGCTGATTGACTTGTTGTTGAAAATCGTATTCTGACAATTCAACGCCATTGACTTCAGCAATCACTCGTTTAGGGGCAGGGTTAAAGTACTCATTTATTCCCCAAAACGCAAAAGGAACACAGATGATGATAACAATAACCCAAGCGAGCCAACCTCGGGCGCCGTCACGGATGTTTTGTAGCATGGTTTTTTATCCTTTGTTTGGAATTTACAGGTATGAAAAGATCAAAAAAAAAGCGTATCTATAGCAGATACGCTTTTTTTAATAAGCTATTGAAGATCATTATAAAGCCATTAAGAATATGGCGGAGCGGACGGGACTCGAACCCGCGACCCTCGGCGTGCAAGTAGATACCCAATTATTTCTAATTAGCTTGGACTATCTCATCACCCTCAACGGTGCCGGACGCTAATAGGATTTTATTGCATAGGCTACTCAATCCTTAGTCTCTGCACCTTCCTCCTACTTCAATGCCTTTCGGAGGCTTGGCTCAGGATTGCCATCAGCATTATCTGTTAAGGTTTCCCTGAATTCATCCGGTTTTCAGTCTATCATTTCTGATAAACGCTGCCACTTAAGACAGGCCGATACTCTAACCAGCTGAGCTACCGCTCCATTATTAAATTAAAAACCTCGACATGCGTTTTTTAACGCTACCGAGCGAAAATATGGACACATTATAATCACATCAAATCGAAAATGCAAATCTTTTTTTCAAATTTTCAAAAAATAAAAAAAAATGGGTGTTGAGGGGCTCGAACCCCCGACATTCGCCTTGTAAGGGCGACGCTCTCCCAACTGAGCTAAACACCCACTCAAATCTATTGAAATTTTCGCTGCCTAGTTTACAGCATCTTTGAGCGATTTACCAGCTTTAAATACAGGTACGTGGGCAGCCTTTATATCTAGGGGCTCTCCAGTGCGTGGATTACGTCCTTTCCTTGCGGCACGTTCACGTACTGAAAAAGTCCCAAATCCTATTAAAGTAACTGTGTCACCGTCCGCCAGTGCATTTTTAATACTTTCTATTACCCCATCAACGGCCTTTCCCGCAATGGCTTTGGAAATCGCAGAGTTCTCAGCAACATCTTGAATTAATTCAGACTTATTCATTTTTCCCCCGTTTAATGTGGATAATAATACACCAATTAACTCCGTTAATTTTTTTTAGGAGTCCAAGATTTATCTTGGACGTCCAAGATTGTAACACACTAATGTGTTTGTATGCGTTGTTTACTGTCCACCACAACATGACTACCCGGTTTTAGCATAACATCATCATCTAATGGCAATGGCAATCGTTGCAGAGCAAGCTCAAGAACTTCTTCTATCCATCTGACGGGTTTGATAGTTAAATTGTTCTTTATATTATCTGGGATTTCCTGCAAATCCTTTTTATTTTCTGAGGGAATTAACACCAGACGTATGCCACCTCTGAGGGCAGCCAACAATTTCTCTTTCAAGCCTCCAATCGGGAGAACTTCACCACGTAAAGTAATTTCACCAGTCATTGCAACATCCGAGCAAACCGGAATGTGAGTCAATACCGATATCATCGCAATACACATACCAACACCAGCACTCGGACCATCTTTAGGTGTCGCACCCTCTGGCACATGGATGTGTAAATCAAATTTTTTATAGAAATCAGTCTCTATGCCCAAACTTTCTGCGCGTGAGCGTACCACACACATCGCCGCCTGAATGGATTCTTGCATAATATCGCCTAATTGTCCAGTATAAGACAATTTACCTTTACCCGGCATCATAGCCGCCTCGATAGTCAACAAATCTCCACCCACTTCAGTCCATGCCAACCCCGTCACTTGACCAATACGATCAAACTCATCAGCACGTCCATAACGAAAGCGTCGTACACTTAAATATTTCGACAAATTTTTTGTGGTGACAGTCAGAGGTTTTTTAAGCTCATTGGATTTGAGCAAAATTTCTTTAACAACTTTGCGACAAATTTTGGCGATTTCACGTTCTAAGTTACGCACCCCAGCTTCGCGTGTGTAATAGCGAACAATATCGCGGATAGCACTGTCCTGAATTTTGATCTCAGTCTCTTTGAGACCATTATTTTTTATTTGTTTATGGACCAGATAACCCTTGGCAATATTAAGCTTTTCATCTTCGGTATATCCTGATATACGAATCACTTCCATCCGATCTAAAAGAGGGGCAGGAATATTTAAAGTATTCGCTGTCGCAACAAACATGACTTCGGAAAGATCATAATCCGCTTCCAAATAATGATCATTAAAGGTATGATTTTGCTCCGGATCAAGAACTTCTAACAAAGCCGACGAGGGATCACCACGAAAATCCATTGACATTTTATCTATTTCATCCAACAAAAACAATGGATTACGCACACCCACTTTAGACAGATTATAGATAATTTTGCCAGGCAATGAGCCAAGATAGGTACGACGATGCCCCCGAATTTCGGCTTCATCACGTACACCACCCAAGGACATTCGCACATATTGACGATTGGTCGCCCGAGCAATAGATTTACCCAAAGAAGTCTTACCCACCCCCGGCGGACCGACCAAACAGAGGATAGGACCTTTCATTTTTTTCACGCGCTGTTGTACAGCGAGATATTCGAGAATCCGTTCTTTAACCTTTTCTAACCCATAATGATCGTTTTCTAAAACTTTTTCTGCTTTACCAATATCGCGATTAATCCTGCTACGCTTTTTCCAAGGCACTGCGAGCATCACATCAATATAATTACGTACCACTGTCGCTTCTGAAGACATCGGCGGCATCATTTTGAGTTTTTTGAGTTCCGCAGTCACCTTTTCATTGGCTTCTTTAGACATGCCAGATTTTTCAATTTTCTTGGCTAGCTCATCCAGCTCATTGGGAGCCTCATCAAGTTCTCCTAATTCCTTTTGGATGGCCTTTATTTGCTCATTGAGATAATATTCTCGCTGGCTCTTGTCCATCTGGCCTTTCACTCGTTTACGAATGCGTTTTTCGACCTGGATCAAATCCAGCGAATGCTCCATTAAGCCAACCAAATGCTCTAAACGTTTTTGCACCTGGGTCATTTCGAGAACGTTTTGTTTTTCTTCTAATTTGATCGGCATGTGGGCAGCGATGGTATCTGCCAAACGACTGGGTTCCTCAATACTTGACAAAGAATTAAGAATTTCGGGGGGGACTTTTTTATTTAGTTTGATATATTGTTCAAATTGCTCAGTGACAGAACGCGATAGAACAGCAACTTCTTTTTCATTCCCCAAGCTTGCAGATAAGGGAGCAACCTTAGCCGCAAATCCGTCATCTGTAAAAAATTCTATTATTTTGGCACGCTGTCCACCTTCAACCAATACTTTTAATGTGCCATCTGGCAATTTGAGTAGTTGTAAAATGCTAGAAATTGTGCCAACACTATAAACATCATCCTGTCCAGGCTCATTTTCTGATGAATTTTTTTGGGCTACCAAGAGTATAGGCTTGTGAGGTTCTGCTATTGCCATTTCCAAAGCAGAAACAGACATATCTCGACCCACAAACAATGGAATCACCATATGCGGGTAGACAACTACATCCCTTAAAGGAAGCACCGGCATGATCAAATTGGCCTTGTCATCAGATGCCATGGAGATTTCCTCTTATTATTTAATTGATTACGCCGAAGCGGCCTGTACATTATCATATAAAATCAACGGTTGAGACTTGCCTTCAATAACAGCTTCATCAACAACAACCTTTACAACATTATCCATGGACGGTAAATCATACATAGTATCCAATAAGACCTGTTCTAAAATAGAACGCAATCCTCGCGCCCCCGTTTTTCTTTCCATGGCTTTACGTGCCACAGCACGTAAGGCGCCTGCTCTAAATTCGAGTTCTGTGCCTTCCATCTCAAACAAGCGAACATATTGTTTAACTAAAGCATTTTTGGGTTCTGTCAAAATCTGTACCAGTTGCTCTTCATTCAATTCCTCAAGCGTTGAGCTCACAGGTAAACGTCCTACAATCTCTGGAATCAAACCATATTTAATCAAATCTTCCGGTTCAAGGAGATTTAGTAATTGATTAAAGCTCCGTTTATCTTCCTTAGTTGACACCTCTGCTGCAAAACCAATGCCACTTTTTTCAGTACGTGCCTGAATCACTTTTTCTAAACCGGCAAAGGCTCCACCACAAATAAATAATATGTTTTTGGTATCAACCACTAAAAATTCTTGTTTTGGGTGTTTCCTGCTGCCTTGAGGTGCGACGGAGGCAACCGTGCCTTCAATTAATTTTAATAGTGCCTGTTGTACACCCTCCCCAGAAACATCTCTGGTTATCGAGGGATTATCAGCTTTACGAGTAATTTTGTCAATTTCATCTATGTAGATGATACCCGTCTGGGCTTTTTCAACATCATAATCACAATTTTGCAATAACTTTTGTATGATATATTCGACATCTTCACCAACATAACCCGCCTCAGTGAGCGTGGTGGCATCAGCCATTGTAAATGGTACATCTAACAAGCGTGCCATCGTTTCAGCCAACAAGGTTTTGCCAGTGCCGGTTGGTCCTATGAATAACACATTACTTTTGGCAATTTCCACCTCTTCGCTTTGAGTTTCTAAGCGTTTGTAATGGTTATACACGGCGACAGAGAGTACCTTTTTGGCAGTCTCTTGCCCAATCACATATTGATTTAAGTGATCATTAATTTCATGTGGCGTTGGCAAGTGCCGAGCCTTCTCAGGTTTAACACCTTCTGATGGTACTTCCTGTACAAGAATATCTTTGCATAATTTAACACATTCATCGCAAATAAATACCGCTGGCCCCGCAATCAGTTTGTGAACCTCATTTTGACTTTTTCCACAAAATGAACAATAGAGCAACGGCTCATCATTGCCAGAATGGCCTTTTTTCTTTGCCATAGTGAGTTTCCCGATTTCTATTTCTCTGTCAACGCTTGCCGTGTTGATAAAACCGCATCAACAAGACCATATTCTACAGCCACATCGGCCTCCAGAAAATTATCTCGCTCAGTATCTTGTTCAATCGTCTCCAAGGGTTGTCCGGTATGATTGGCGAGTATCGCATTAAGACGCTCACGCACTTTTAAAATTTCGCGAGCGTGAATATCAATATCCGTTGCCTGTCCTTGAAAACCACCCAAGGGTTGATGAATCATCATGCGCGAATGGGGTAAACAATAACGTTTTTCCTTAGCACCACCCGTTAATAATAATGCACCCATACTAGCCGCTTGGCCAATACACAAGGTACTAATATCGGGCTTGATAAACTGCATGGTATCATAAATCGCCAAACCAGCACTCACGGAACCGCCAGGCGAATTGATATATAAGTGTATATCTTTGTCTGGATTTTCAGATTCTAAAAAGAGCAGTTGAGCGACAACGAGATTAGCCATGTAATCTTCAACTTGACCCACTATAAAAACCACCCGTTCTTTTAGCAACCTAGAATAAATATCATAAGCCCTTTCACCACGCGCCGATTGTTCGACTACCATGGGTACTAAACCACCTGTGGCCCAAACCTCAGCGTGTTTTCTATCATTCATATGTTGGCAACCTATTCTTTTAATATTTATTTAAGGGGGGCTGATTCTCAACAATGCTGTAAAAATCTGTTTTTTTCTCAGTTATTTGTGCTCGGTTGAGTAACCATTCCACCACATCCTCTTCTAATACCATTGACTCCAGTTCTTTCAAGTGTTCCTCATTGGCATAATATTCTTGCACTTTCTCAGGGTTTTCAGAAAAAGAGGCAAATTTGTCAATGAGTTGCCGAACTTTCTCAGGATTGGCTTTAAGGTCATATCTCTTCATCAATTCTCTGACTAAAATGCCAGTTTTAACCCGTTGCCGCGCCTCCTCTATAAATAGATCAGCACTGAGATTTTGAATTTTCCACTCCTGTTGTCGCGTTTTTAGCAAGCGTTCGGTTTCATCCTTCACTAAAGATTGAGGGATTTCTTCGATAGGATTTGCCTTCAACAAAGCCCCAAGTATTTGCTGCTTGAGTTTCTCTCTTGTCACAGACTTTAATTCATTTTCCATATTGCGACGTGCATCAGAACGTAAAGTCTCAAGACGGCCATCTTCAACACCAAACAACTTTATAAACTCTTCATTTATCTCAGGCAATTCCGATTCATTGACATTTAATACCTGTACCACAAAATGCACCGTTTGGCCAGCTAATGTCGGGTTTTGATAGTCTTTAGGAAAGCTTAAATCAAATTCGCGCTGCTCTCCCTTGCTCGCGCCCATTAATTTTTCCTCAAAGCCGGGCACAATAAAATCCTTTTGTCCCAATATCAATGGCACTTTTTTAAATTCATTGTCTGTAAAAGGCTTACCGTCGATGGTACCGACAAAATCAATGATCAGGCGATCTCCTTTATTCGCAGGACGATCAACATCATTCCATGTTTGACGTTGTTGGCGTAAGCGATACAACAGGGTATCAATATCAGCATCAGTGACTTCTGCTACGGGCTTTTCGACAGCTAATCCGTCTACATGCAATGTGGTAATGTCAGGAGAGATTTCAAAGGCAGCGGTATAGGAAAAACCTTGTTCAATATTTTTAAGGTCACTTTTCAAATCAAAGCGAGGTTCACCAAGCGGATATAGCTTTTCTTGCGCGATGGCCTCACTAAAAGTGAGCTGTATGACTTCAGTCGCAATTTCTTCGCGCACCTTTTGACCATATCTTTGCTCGAGCACTCGCATGGGGACTTTTCCCGGTCGAAAGCCATTGATTTTTGATTGTTGCGCCAAAGATTTCAGACGATCTTGGATTTTTGGTTTGATACTTTCTTGAGGTATCCCAATTGTCAGACGACGCTCGACACCATTCATGGCTTCTACGGATACTTGCATGTCTTAAACCTGTTGTTTTATTGTTAGCATATAATAAATATGGTGCGAAAGGAGAGACTCGAACTCTCACAGGTTGCCCTACTGGCACCTAAAACCAGCGCGTCTACCAATTCCGCCACTTTCGCAATGTGACAAATAACCCTGGGAGTGGTGGGCCGTGTAGGGATTGAACCTACGACATGCTGATTAAGAGTCAGCCGCTCTACCAACTGAGCTAACGGCCCAAAGTTGACCTATTTATTTATATAAAATAATACTGGTGGGCCGTGTAGGGATCGAACCTACGACATGCTGATTAAGAGTCAGCCGCTCTACCAACTGAGCTAACGGCCCCATTCAATTCAGGTTTGCCATTCTACTAAAAATGAGTACCTCAGAGCAAGGGTTTTTATCAATTATCTATCATTAACCATTAACTCTATTAGGTTTTTTTTAGTGTAAGTGACTGGTTTTTAAGCAGATGCCTGCTCCAAACGATGATATTTTTCTAATAACTCTTCTTGGCTTTCCTCATGATTAGGATCTTTAGGGATACAATCCACCGGACAGACTTCTACACATTGTGACGTTTCATAGTGCCCCACACATTCAGTACAAAGTGAGGGCTCAATCACATAGATTTCATCGCCTTGGCTAATTGCACCATTGGGGCATTCTGGCTCACAGACATCACAATTAATACATTCATCAGTAATATAAAGTGCCATGATAGTACCTGAGTAAAAAACTAAAGATAAGTAGCCCATCCTAGCACATTTTTTGATAAAGTGCAGCACGCACAATTGGTGATACAAAATCATCAACTGGGCCACCTAAAGCAGCAACCTCTCGCACGAGTGAGGATGAAATATAGCTATATTTATTTGCAGGGGTAAGAAATATGGTCTCAATGTCGGGGATCAAGGTACGATTCATACCCGCCATTTGAAATTCATACTCAAAATCTGACACCGCTCGCAAACCGCGCACTATGACTTGAGCATCGCACTGCTTGGCAAATTTGGCGAGCAGAATATCAAAACCGAGCACCGTGACATTATTTATATTTGCCAACACTGTTGTAGCGAGTTCAACACGTTTTTCTAAAGAAAACGCGGGCGCCTTAGTGGGATTAGCAGCCACCGCCACGATAACTTGTTCAAACAATTTTGTCGCACGTTTGATAATATCAGTGTGTCCATTGGTGATGGGATCAAAAGTACCCGGATAAATTGCTTTTATTTTCATATAATTTATCGTTAAGTCGTCATTTTATTAAACTCTAACGCTATGTGTCACT
The DNA here is from genome assembly GCA_026991885.1 of Thiotrichaceae bacterium. Classification (GTDB taxonomy): domain Bacteria; phylum Pseudomonadota; class Gammaproteobacteria; order Beggiatoales; family Beggiatoaceae; genus Thiomargarita. The sequence goes on along the minus strand of JALXAQ010000060.1, from coordinate 51,185 downwards.
TTAAATAGTATCATGTTTATTATTATAATATGCAAAATTAATTCAATCTTTTTAAAGATTTTTGGCATCAGTAGATACATTTAGGTTCTCTATAGTCATATAAAAAATATGAACACCGATACTAAAAAAAATAAAGTTTACCGTCTAGCTTTATACGGACTTTCTGGCGCTGGTAAAACCAGTGTATTGGCGGCATTAGCGATGCCACGTTATCCTCATCCTTTGGGCTACACTTGCATTTGGCGAGAGCCACCCCCTAATGATGGGCTCAGTCAACCAAATCCGCGTTTAATAAGCCAGTATCGCAGTAAAGAATGGATAGAGCAAAGCATTCTAAATTTGTCTCAGCAAAAACTGCCGGCGCGTAATCCCACAGCAGATGAATTTATTATTGAATATGATTTCACTGCCTCAAGTCATCAAACTTTCCACATTGAATTAGTGGATTATTCGGGTGAATTAATTAACCCTAATGTAAGTGATAGCAAACTGGCAAAAAGTTTGCGGCAAAAATTCACAGACATGGATGGCATTTTAGTGCTTGCAGAAGCCCCCTTTCGGGATGCTCAAAAAGCTAAACAAGCTTATACTGATTTGTATCGGTTGCGAGAAGCCTTCAGTTTGTTACGCAGCGAAAATCAGGGAAGTGCTGCACTGGATGTGCCTGTCGCATTGTTGGTAACAAAATGGGATCGATACAGTGAAATAGATTATAGCAATCCCGCTTATGAACAGCGTAAGCTTGAAGAATTTTTGAATGCTAATCCACCCCACAAAGGGCTCTCTGATCTGTTGCGCTTTTCTGTGACTCAGGATAATTTTAAGATTTTCCCAGTCAGTGCTTTGGGAAATTATGCCTGTGTACAATTTGACAAAGACAAATTTGTTGAACGTCCTAAACAAGTGGAGCCCCTGAATGCTTTTGGTTTAGAAGATGCCTTTATTTGGGTCGCACAGCAACGCGATGCGATTGATTTACAAAATTATCAAGAGCAAGGCACTCAAAATTTTCAAAAATGTCAAAAAACCGGCTTAGCATTATTAAAGCGCTTTCCAAAAGGCTCAGAACAAGCCCAACAGATCAACACGGTTTTACAAAAGTGTCAAAAATCGAAAAAGCGCCGTACTCTATATACCTTAGTTGCCATAATATCATTATTTTTTATGGGGGAAACAACGATAGATTTAGTGAATTATCGTCAACATAAGGTATCTATCAATAATCCACACGCGACACACGCTCAACTTGATAAAAGCGAAAAATGGCTTACCCAGTATCTTGCCGCTCCTTATTTTCGGCATCTGATTTCAAAAATATTTTTCAGTCCAGAAAAAGCTCAATCTCTTTTAAAAAATTTGCAAGCACACCGAGAAAAATTTTTATGGGTGCCTGTTGATAAAGCACTTAAGGAAAAAAATTTTCAGACAGCCTTTAGGCTCGCTTCGGAATATTTGGAATATTACCCGTATGGACAACACGCAGCAAAGGCACAAGAGATCAAACGACGCGGAGAAATGATTCAGCAGCAACAGGAACGCCAAAATACTTTGCGTCAAATTGCCCGTGAAATGCACCAGCAAAATGCGGTTCAACTCCGTCAGATGTTAAAAAAGTTAGTCAATCTTCAGGTAGAACAGCCTGAAATGCGTAAGGAGCAACTCCGCTTAGAAGAGGCTATCTCAAAGCAATTGCAAAAACTGGAAAATCAACAGGCGTGGGAAAACTTTCGTCAAGATTATGAACATAAAATACAAGCAGGGGATTTCCTAGCCGCTGCACAATCACTTGAGAATCGCCAAACTGATGATGCCCGTTTAAAGGACTTAAAAGAGACTTTTAAAACGGTAGTCATTCAAGAGATAGAACAAAAAGTGAGGCAAGCACTCAAGGATAAAAACTTCAATTTGGCCGATAAGTTGCTGAAGGAGTACGCAGAATTTCCACCCGAATTACAAACCCCTGACGCTAAACTCAAAGTAGCTGCGTTGCAAGCTCAAGTTGATAAATGGCAAGATCGCGCCTTGTATGAGGCTGCGAGACAACACCGAGAGGCTCAGCACATTCACATTCTTCGTTATTTGCAAGATGCCCCACTGCAAACCATGGCAAAAGAGGTAACACTTTATAAAGCCTATTTGGATACTATAGCTGCGAGATTGAATGAACTCCAACTCAAATTGACACAGATTCGCTGGGAAAATGTGGATGATTATGATAATCTCGTTAGAGTTTTTTTGAATGGTAAACAAGTTATTTATAATGACAAGGTTGATGCAAAACCAAACACTTCAACGGGAGTTATTGGCATAAGTCCCTTTTTTAGTGCTCAATCCGATCAGCTAATCAGTATTGAGATCATAGTGATTAATGAAGACATATTTTTTAATGATGATTATGGTCAAGCGACAGTGGAAAAGCAAGTTTCTGAATTAGCCAAGGGTTATGCGGTGGCTCTTCGGAACAGCTATCATATCAAAACAGGTACTGCTTTTTTTGAAATTGAAGGCTATCCAGAAGCACCCGTGTTACCGGCATGGCGTGATGAGTGAGAAATTGTCGGGTATTTTGGAGTCCAAGATTTATCTTGGAAAATAGACGGTTGTGAGTATTCCCTTCCAGACGATAAGACCTGGGTCGTACTCCTCCAAAAATGAACGTTGATACGCAACCGGTTTACGTTGCATCAGCGGTTGTCGTAGTCGATTGCGAATGATGCGGCTCTTCGGCGAAAGCGGGACATCATTCTCCACTTTGCCCTCTCCGTCTGAAAGTGCTACGCCAGAAGATGCCGTGCTGATCTCCACCTCATGACCGTGCTTGTAAACCAGCGCGATGCTTTCGCCTTCTGTCGTGATGCAGCATTTTCTCAAGTGCTGAAATCCAGATTCCTTCGGGATATTCTGAAATGACCCGTTCAATCAAATTCAATTCTTCAGCCGGCACGATACGCGACATAGGTGCTTCCCCTTGAAAAATAATTAAATCAGTTAGTAACGGAGCGAAGCTAATGCCTGCACCAACGTTCTGCGTCGCGTGGATAAATTAATCAAAACCGATAATTCATCTGCATATAAAACGCCCGCCGCACTTCGTCAGGAATTTCAACGTTGCCCTCTAACCCAATACCAAATTCAGGGTGTTGACTATCAAATAAATTTCTCGCCCCTAAGCTGAAATTGAAGTCTTTATGTGCTTGCCAACCTAAGCGGATATCAAAACGGGTATAATTTGGCGTGTGTTGATTCGGCACATTGTCCACGTAATATAAGGTGGTATCAAATTCCATCTGGTGTGGCAAGTTCAAAACTGAACGCAGTGTGGCTTGATGATGAGGCGTGTCGCCTTCTTCGACTTCTCCAAAGACTGATTGACTCGTCGGTAGCAGATGTAATTGCACATCGGTATAAGTGTAAGTAGCCATCAATCGCCAATCATTGCTGACTTGCCATTGTGCCGCCATTTCTAGTCCATACACTTCTCCTGTCATTTGATTACCGTATGTCGTTAGCAAAGTGCGGGGCGGCTGAAAGCCTATTCGTTCAATTGTGCGTAGTTTGTCATAGTCGTTATAAAATAAACTTAAGTCTAAAAAAAAGTTATGACTAGGGGTGAGGCGATAACCCAGTTCATAAGCCGTCAAAACTTCTGATTGAAAATCACGATTACCCAAGACATTCATCCCAAAATGACCTACCTGCACATGAAGTTCAGAATCTTCATCATAACGTGAAGGGGTACGCACAGCCCGTGAGACGGCTGCCCAAAAACTCTGTTTCTCATGCGGAGTCCATAACAAACGGGTGCTAGGTTGGTATTCAAAACCTACATAATCATTATGTTCAAATTTTGAGCCGACGATGAGTTTCCAAACATCAGGTTGCAAAATGAATTCGGCTTGCACAAAGCCACTAAAGATCTTATATTTGCGTTTGCTGGGAACAAACGTAACGACAGTTGTATGTTTTTCAAAATCGTCATGAACATAGCGAAAGCCTAAACCCCAGAGAAACTCTTGGCGATCATTAGCTTGCCAACGATGTTGAAAATCAAGATCGTAAGTTCCACGCTTTTCGCTATAAAATATTAGATCGGTTTCAACCCAATCATAGTAACTTTGCAGTATGAGGTCGCCATTCGTTAACTTGCGCTTCCAACGGCTTAAGAAATTCAAACCACTCTCAAAGGTATGAGCGTTAATGATGCGCGGCGGCGGAAAAAAGTAGTTCCGCTTGTTAAAACCATCATAAATATCACCTTGTACCGTCAAATTATCGCGCCCAGTGAGGTTTATATCGGCGCGAAAACCACCGCGTTTCATTAGCCAATTATCCTGTTGGTCAATGCCTTGCTGATCCACAAAATTGCCATGCTTATAAACTTTGCCATAAATGCGATAATGGCCATTTTTCATTTTGCCAGCGTGTCGGACACCCATGATGGCTTGTTCTTCTCCGTTGCCTAGATAAGTCGTTATTAAATTACCTTGAGTTTGTTTAGCCGCTTTGGTAATTATATTAATAATCCCATTGACCGCATTAGCACCCCATAACGAGGCACCTGGGCCACGAATGACCTCAATACGTTCTATATCTTCTATCAAAATATCTTGAAGTTTCCAAGAAACCTGAGCATTTATAGGACTATAAACCGTGCGTCCGTCAATCATCACCAGCAATTTACTAGAACCTATACCATTCAAACCCCGCGCACTGATGGCCCAAGTGTTGGCATCAATGCGTGCGACTTGCACCCCTGGTGCTAATCGCAGCGCCTCTGGAATACTGGTGATACCCGCACGGCGGATGTCTTCTTGACTAATGACAAATAAAGCGGCAGGCGTATCCAGTAATTTTTGCGTTTTTCGGGCGGCAGAAGTGGCTTCTGGATTATAAAACTGTACTTGGCCTAAATCTTTTAAGGATAATTTTTTCAAATTTTGAAGAATACGTTTTTTGGCTTCTATGCTTGTTTCACTGGCATAAATAGCGGGCCCCACCACAAGCGAGATGCTTAAAAAAAGAAGTTGAAGCATGATAAAGTGTCGGTTTGTTTTCATTTATAGGTACCTTTATATAGGATTTCTTTAAGTTTTTATTTGTTTGATATTTTGTTATCAAATAATGGCCCGTTTTTTGCCGTTACTAACGGCGATGAACAATGCGAGCAATTTGTAATAAATTGGCACTGGCAATGAGTTCACCTTCATCCACTGTTTCTGGGACAATGATAAAGCGTACTTTGTTATTAGGGGTATTAAAAAATTGAATCATGCCCCCTAGATTGGCAAAATTTTTCATATCGCTGACAGTGAGAATAGGATGTCGCCTAAGATAAGCAAAGATATTTGCCATACGGGATCGTTCTGACTGACTGATAAATAAAATTTGACAAGATTTGCTCTTTTTAATGCTGCTGATACGTCGCACTGTCACTCGACGTTCTGCGATTTTTTCGTTTTCTATCACAAGATCAAGGTCAATCCCAAAGGGATCGTCGCCTATAATACAAATACGAAAAGGTTGATTAGGATGTTTAAATACATAACGAGGCCAACTCAAAAACAGAGCAAAATTGAATAAATAAACGGCCTTGATTTGATATTCTTCTACAATATTCCTAGCATAACTGAATGGTATAAAATACAGGCTGATAACTATTAAGAATAAAGCGATGATTTTTTTTAAAAACATAGTGTTATAATTTATCCCTGAGTGTAATGATATGATACCCATCAAAAATATAAGCATCAAAAATAAATTTAAAATTGTCATTATTTTCATCAGTGGCATTATATTGCTACTCGCTTCTGTTGCATTTGTCATCAACGATACGATTAGTTATCGTCGTAGTATGATCACTGATATGTTTACCCTAGCCGATCTCGTTGGGATAAATAGCACCGCAGGGCTCATTTTCAATAACAGTCACACAACCCAACAAAATATAGCAGCATTAAAAGCTAATCCACATATTATTCTAACCCATATTTTTTCGAAAGATGGTAAGATTTTTGCCAGTTATTTTAGGGAGGGGGTAAATGATGATTACTCTTTACATTTAGAGACACCCATTGAAGAGAGCTATTGGTTTTACGATAATCATGTGGAGATTTTTAAGCCTATCATCTATAAAGGGAGAATGATAGGCACTGTCTATATCCAATCCGATTTAAGCGAACTCAATGCACGTTTTTTCAGGGCAAGCTACATTGTGATTGCTGTTTTGTTTGTCTCCTTAGTGCTGGCATTTTTGTTAGCTTCTTTGCTCCAAAAAGTGATCACTCAACCGATTTATAGTCTTGTTAATACCATGAGAGAGGTATCGAAGTATAAAGATTATTCCATTCGGGTGCAAAAAGAGAGTAATGATGAATTAGGTGATCTGATTGAAGGTTTTAATAATATGTTGATGCAGATTGAGATACGAGATAAAGATCTCAATGATGCTATGGATAAGTTGAAAAAAGCCCAGGATGAGTTGATTTTGTCGGAAAAAATGGCCGCCTTGGGGCAGTTAGTTGCTGGGATTGCCCATGAAATTAATACGCCGCTGGGTGCCATTCGCTCATCAGTCGACAGTATGACAATTGTTTTGGATAAATACCTAGAACAATTACCGGGTTTTTTTCAATCCCTCTCTCCCACCCATCTGCAAAATTTCTTCGCGCTTTTAAAACAAATCACTCATAGCGATACCACTCTCTCTTCCAAAGAAAAACGCAAATATCGACGTGCCTTGACACGTCAATTGGAGTCTTACCCCATTGATGATGCGGACAGCATTGCCGATACTCTGGTGGATATGGGTATTTATGAGGATATTGAAGCTCTTTTGCCCTTGTTAAAAGACCCTGATAGTCAAAGGATTTTAAATATCGCTTATCAATTGACAACTTTGTCAAGAAGTACCAAAACCATCTCCACTGCCTCAAATCGCGCTGCTAAAACGGTATTTGCGCTTAAAAATTTTGCGCGTCAGGATTCTTCAGGTGAAAAGGTGCTCAGCAATATCACTGAAAACATTGAAACCGTTTTAACCCTTTATTATAATCAACTCAAACACGGTGTGGAAGTTATCAAAAACTATGCTGAGTTACCAGAAATATTGTGTTATCGTGATGAACTCAATCAAGTTTGGACCAATCTGCTCCATAATGCGTTACAAGCGATGGACTACAAGGGCACTTTAACGATTGATGTGGGTATGCAAGATAATCAAGTGTTTATCAGCTTCACGGATAGTGGTATCGGTATTCCTGATAACATTAAGCCAAAAATCTTTGAGCCGTTTTTTACCACCAAAGCTGCTGGCGAGGGTACTGGTTTAGGCTTGGATATTGTCAAAAAGATTATTGATAAACATGAGGGGACAATTGCGGTGGAAAGTGTGCCGGGGCGGACAACTTTTAGGGTTTGTTTGCCGGTTTAAGTACCGAACCATGAATTATCGGAGATTTTGGAGTCCAAAGCTTTAGCTTTGGGCAAGTTCCAAAGCTAAAGCTTTGGACTCCAAAAGGCATTAAAACAAAAATAAATTACTTATAGAGGACACACATCATGTCTAAACCCCTGATTTTATGCGTTGATGATGAAATCGTGATACTGGATAGTATTAAAAGGCAACTCAAAAAAGAATTTGGTAATAGTTACCTCTATGACGTGGCAGAAAGTGCCGAGGAAGCGCTTGAACTCATTAATGAATTACAAGAATATCACATAGATATTATTGTCATTGTCTCCGATTGGTTAATGCCGGGTATGAAGGGAGATGAATTTCTCATTCAAGTCCATCACAAATTTCCCCAAATAATTAAAATCATGCTGACAGGGCAAGCCGATAATGAGGCTGTTGAACGTGCCAAGACATTAGCAAAGCTGCATCGTTGCTTGTACAAGCCTTGGGATGGACAGGAACTTGTTGAAACAATTAAATCTGGTTTAGCAAAATTATGAATAAAGCAACTATTCTCTGTGTGGATGATGAGCCAACGATACTCAACAGTCTTAAAGTCGAGCTTAAGCAAGCGTTCAAAGGTAAGTATCTCATAGAAACGGCAGAAAGTGGAGAAGAAGCCTTAAATTTAATTCATGAATTGCTAGACTCTAACTATGAAATCCCCATCGTCATCGCTGACTACTTGATGCCCAAGATGAAAGGTGATGAGCTGTTAAGGCGTATTCATGCCCTCTCTCCACAAACACGCAAAATAATGCTCACAGGGCAAGCGGATATCAAGGCTGTGGGTAATGTCATCAATTATGCCAAATTATATCGCTACATACCTAAGCCATGGGAAGCGGAAGATCTTATTTTGACAATCTCGGAAGCGATTAAAAGCTATTTAAAAGAAAAAGAGCTTGCCATGGCATACAAAAATTTGGAAAGAAAGGTAGCCACTTTCCATAAATTTGTGCCGGTTCAATTTTTGAAACTATTAAATATTGAAGAGTATGACGCTATCCATTTGGGGCATTGCGTTGAGAAAACCATGACCATCATGTTTACGGATATTCGGGGATTCACTTCCCTTTCAGAAAACATGACACCACAAGAAAATTTTAATTTTATCAATGCTTATTTAAGCAATATGGAACCTATTATTAATCAATATCAAGGATTTATTGATAAATATATTGGTGATGCGATTATGGCATTATTTCCAAATAGTGCTGACGATGCGCTGCAAGCTGCGATTGCTATGCTAAAACAACTGGATAAATATAATCAGGGGCGGCAAAGGGCAGGCTATCAGGCCATTAAAATTGGTATTGGGATTCATACGGGGCGATTGATGTTGGGTACCGTCGGCGGTGAAAATCGCATGGATAGCACGGTGATTTCGGATGCTGTGAATTTAGCGTCACGGGTTGAAGGCTTAACAAAAACTTATGGTATTCCTTTGCTCATCACAGAGCAATGCAAATCAAGATTAGTTTCACAATATAAAATTCGGCACATTGACTCTGTGAGTGTCAAAGGGAAAAGAAAAATGGTGACCATTTATGAAGTGTTTGATGCGGAGTCACCCGCTTATATTGAAGCTACAGCAAAAACAATATCAGATTTTGAACAAGGTGTAAACTGTTTTCACAATGAACAATTTAAACAAGCACAAAGGTTTTTTGAGAAAGTCTTGCGAGTGAATGACAATGATCAAGTGGCACAAATTTATCTTTCTCACTGTCATAATATCTGGTAGTCTTTACAATAATTTGAAGCTGTCCAAAGCTAAAGCTTTGGACTCCAATCAATTAAGAAATCCTATTTTTTGGAAAAATAGGATTTCTAAAAACGACAACCCCTTGTGGTTGCCCTTTTTCTGCACTAGAGCTTCAATTGTACACTGTACCCGGGTTGATTGCTAGGATGTTCGCTGTTAGTAAACACGCTGCGATCATTCTTGAGGGCTATCACATCAAAAAACGGTTTGAAGCGTTCTTCAGAAATATCAAACGCTTGTAAAAATTTATTAAACAATTCCTGTTCTTCTGGCGCGGCTGTGCCGTCTGACAGCGAAGAGTCAAGAAGATTGGTCAACATGCACATTTTTTGTGCATCAGTAAGTATTGGCGTGATTTCCGATAAAAATGTATCTACCTGTGTTTTTTTGTAATACTTGAAAGCACGATCGAGGAGTTGCTGGTTATTGGCACCCACACCAATGACACCGTCACTATCTTCTCCGCCTAAAACTGATAGCAGTTGTCCCACTTCTTCGGGGGCGACTGTACCGTCAGAACCTATCATATAAATCAGTGATGCTGCGAATGCGAAATGAGGTGTCATTTCCTGATTGTCCTCTTTGAACATGTCAAATAGTCCCATTTTTTATATATCCTCTTGTTGTGAATGAAATTTTTTTTAAATTCGACGCAGAGCGTCGAGGCAGGCATTCCCACGCAGAGCGTGGGAACGAGAAAAAGATAAATCTTGGACTCCTAACTCTGGAGTCCAAAATTTATTTTGGACGAGAAATCTTTTAAGCCATTTTGTTCTTAGGCGCTTTGCTTTCAAATATCCCCTTGAGCGAAGAGACAATTTCTCGCCGTATGTCTTTTAAGCGGGGTTTGTTTTCCTTAGTAAACGGCAAGGGGCGGCAGACTTGTATGGCATGTAAACCAAGACGTGCGGTTAGTATGCCACTACCTAGTCCTTGCGCCGCTTGAGCTGACATGATTGATAGCATAGAGCTACCCATCATTTCAGCGACTCCATCGGCAACCACTTCGCTGGCACCCGCATAAATCAGGTTTTGCAAAACACTGCTTATCAAGCTCATTGAGCCTAAAAAACCTGGTCGTGCCCCATACAGGGTGGCAACGTCTCGAATCATGCGAACATTACGCCATAGTGTCAGTATCGCATCTAATATCGCTATTTGGCTGATCATGACCATTACTGCGGTTTCTTGAGAACGTCGAGTCACGATGCGATAGGCTTGTTGATCGATCTCTTTCATCACATGGCTAGAAAATAAGGCACATACTTCACGATCATGATGACTGTCATTGACAGTGACGTAAAAACGCTCAAGATGTGCTTTGATGTCAGGGCGATGCTCATAAAATTGCGTCACTTTATTGAGATAGGGCATCGCGCTACCGTAGCTGTCAGTTTCCATCAATTGTCGCCCTTCTTTTTGGAGCGCTGAGACTGTACGTAATGCCCGTATATTTTTATAAGCACGCCAGCTCAGTGTTAAGACGGCTGCCGTGATAGCGAGTGTTAGAGCCAAAAATAATGTGCCAAGGAAAAAACTGCTGGCATATTGTTGTGCTACAAAATGGTAGGTATCTAGGACTAACATAAAAAGCAATAAGATGCCTAGCGATCCCAACAGCCAGAGCAAGGGGGAGCTTGTTCGAGGCGATTGTGATGCGATTTCAAATTGCGCCTCTGGCTCGTTTGCAGCTAATCGCTGATTGGTTTCCAGTTCTGCATCTTCCGGTAGGATCACTGGCGGTGTATAGTCCAAGGTGATTGATGCCTCTTCTTCGGCAATCGTTTCCACTTTTTCTAGGTCAAAATAAAGTGGCATTCTTAAAGTTGCTGTACTCATTAGTACCTCCAAGCAAAAAAAAAAATGATGTCCAAGATAAATCTTGGACTCCTAAATGTTAAACTTGGCGATGCACATCACCCCTTGCGGGAACACTGTACAAAGCCAGTCTTCAAAACGGTACGTGAGATTTTCAAACTCATACCGCTCCTCAGATTAGCAATTCCTTGTTGCTAATTAACATATTTCAATAACGTGTTAAATAATTGAGACATTTCTGCCTAAGTCAATTAGTTCCAAGAACATTATGACATAATTGACTAGCTACTTATAACTTTCAGCTTCTGCATCACTTACTCGTCATCAACTCAGTGTTATTAGTCTGAGTCATTTCAGTTCTGTACAGGAGGACTAAGATGGTTACTTCCTTGTAAAGCTTTTTTCATACGACCACTTCTTTGTGGTCTTATCTCGTACTTTTCTCCATCTTTCTCTTAGGATGCTACGGGGAAGAATTTTTGTAGGTGTCCATTCCTTCTTGCTGTCGTTCCATCTCCTTACCCGTACCACGTCCTCTTTTTCTATGCTGTTTTCCTCAATTTCAAACGGGCATGTTTTGTTTTCTCTATCTATTACTACATCTTTGCCCGTTCTAAAAGTTCCAGGATTACTTGCCCTTCTTAATTGAGATACATCAATATCCAGTGTTTCTTCTACTTCTTTAGATATGAATATTCCGTTGGCAATTAGTTTATCGTATTCTGCCTGGTCTTTACACTTCTTCCTTTTGAGTTCTTCGTATTCCCGATGAACTTTGTCATGGCAATGTAAATGTATCAGAACTAGATTCTTGTACTTATTTAACCCACCATACTTTCTAGGTCTAATATGGTGTGCCTCTGGCAAATCCTGATTTGTAAATTTACAATTACATACCGGACATATTCCATCTTGTTTCTTCAGCATTTTAGCTTTAGATGGTGTGATATTACCATAGCCTTTGGAAAGCCGTTCTGCCCAATAGGCAGTATCACCATCATAATATGACCTATCGTAACCAACCTTTGCGTAGCTCCCAGTTCTTTCTTTATGCTTCGAGTACCCCTTGAGAGACTTTACTATTTCTCTATCTTTACCTTTACCCTTGATTTCAGCGAATGTCCACTTTCTACCCTTAATCGTACAGAAGTACTTATTTGCTACCCAGCGTTTGCCTTTATGTGGATGCCTACGGCACGCCCACTGGTATAGCCTTTTCCATACTAAGTGGTCAAGCTTTGAAAATGCTTCGCTTGAATGCACTGTCTTATAATAATTGGCCCATCCTGAAATCTTAGGTTGGAGTATTTTTATTAATGTTCTAGGAGTTGCTGACTTCATCTTCCAGATAGTATCACTTATCTCTCGATAGTGAAGTTTTATCTTTTCCTTGGTCGGTTCAACTCGTAATACATGCGTGGCTTTTACCCGTCGTTGCTCAGTAGGGGTACCCTTTAGTAATTTTAATTTGTACGTCCCCTTAATCTGATTTTCATAATGCCTAATATGGTGGCCTAGAAATTCAAATCCCTCAGTTGAGTGAACAATTTTGGTCTTTTCTTCAGATAGAGTTAGTCCTCTTACTTCAAGCCATTTGCCTATAAATCTTTTGGATTCCTCAATAACCTCTTTATTCTCATGGATTACTACAAAGTCATCGGCATAACGGACTACATCAATGAGCAGATGTTTTCTACTTTCGTATGATTTGCCCGTTTTCTTGTTTGTTTCAATGCTAATTTTAGTTGTACCGACTCTAGTTTTCCAGCCCTTTATTCCACGTAGGTGTTCAATCAGGTCAGTTTCCATTTGGTCTAAAGCTATATTGGCTAGTAGTGGTGATATAGTCCCACCTTGCGGTGTTCCCATATTAGTCTGGTTGTAATCGGATTTCTCCATATAACCAGCCTTTAACCACCTTTTGACTATATGTCTCCAATGTGTATCAATTTGCGTTGCTAGAAATTTATGGTCAATGTTATCAAAACAGCCCTTTATGTCTGCGTCGAGAACCCATTTTTGTTTTTTGAGTAATACTGAGGCAATTTTATCAATTGCATCATGACAACCCATACCGGGTCTAAATCCGAAGCTACAGGATTCAAACTTAGCTTCATAATATGGTTCCAGAGCAAGTTTTGTGACTGCTTGCATTGCCCTATCCTTAATGGTAGGTATGCCTAGTGGCCTAAGCTTCCCATTTGCTTTGGGAATGTAAATTCGCCTAGCTGGCATTGGTTTGTATCTGTCCCACCCCTTATGGATAGTATCTAGTACATCTTTGACTAAAGCCATCTTTCTCTTAGGCGTATCGACTTTAACTCTATCTACTCCAGCAGTACGTTTTCCCTTATTATCGGTAGTCACGGTTCTCACTGCTAGTAACGACGCATAATATGAGTTCTGCAATAGGTACATTAAGCTTCTAGCTTTTCTGTACAAACCTGCTTTTGTAGCCTTATAAATTCTCTTTTGCAAATTGAACACAAGTCTTCTCACCTTGCCCCAGACGAGCATATCCCAGTCCCACCTGGCTATTACGGCTTCTACAGATTCAAACTTGAGTTTGTCTGAGCAGGTAGTGGGAACCCACTCAGGGTTCGGGTCATAAAAAAGTGTGTTCACAATTTAAGGTCATCCCTTATAGTTATCGAGTGCCAAGGGCACATTTGTTTAATTGAATTTATAGTAACAATTACTCCGAGAGTGAATCGGCATATCCAGTTTCCCCCTTAGAAGGTTTCTACTGGCGTTGGCTTACCACTCTATCCTATCCGATGCTGTCGCTAGATGGTAGCTATACCACCCCTCTTGCGTTCCGGCAAGTGACTGTCTCACATCGTTTTTCCTCGTTCCTATGATATGTCTAACTTGCAAACTTAGGTCAATACCAATTGCCAGGTGAAGCGTTGGGTAACTGATTGGCCACAAAATTACATGTCCAATCCTTTCACACGTTATCATATATGAGGTTTATGATTAATTTTTACTGGTTTTAAGGTATCATCCATATTTGCGTTGCTTGCCCCGATGCTTCGCCTCTGTTGGGGCTTTATGACCTTGCACTGAAACTTGACAAGCTTAATCAAATTCCGGCCATCGCTTTCTACTCGTTTTCAAGTTACCGGTGTAGGTGGATAGACATTAAGCATCCACACCATATCATAAGTTTTTCATCTATAGTTGCTAGATGATTTGTCTTTATACCCGTGTATTTATGACACTTTATAAAAAAAACTGTTATAATTACAAGGAGTTAGGATTAACGAGTCGCACAATCTTTAAAATTTATCTCCAAGCAAAAATTCAAGTGCGCGATCAAGGCGAATATGAGGGAGTCCACTGCCATGTATATTGGCTAGACGGGGCGGTTTAAATTCTAGAAAATGAAAACGCTCGTCTACCCATTCTTCAGGCATTGGTGCCTCCACAGGCACTTCGCCGGGAAATAAGGCAATAGGTTTGTCTCCTTCAAGGGGCATGCCCTTGATGCAAGAAATTTTTTGTCCTTGATACGTTGTATAAGCCGCTTGGGTGCATTTTACCGCTGCTAATGCTATGGTTTCTGTACGCACGCCTTCAAAAGTCGCGTTGTTATAAGATTTTGTCACCATTGCTCGGAGAAAAGTTTCCAGATTAGGTAGTTGCTCCGGTGTGACATGGTCCGCTTTAGTCGCGGCAAAGAGTATTTTATCAATTTTTAAGCCGCCAAACAGCTTATTAATTAATCCCGATTTGCCATAGTGAAAACTTTTCATGACCATATTAATCGCATCACGCATATCAGTAAAGGTCGGATAACCGGTATTAAAGGCTCTTAGCACGTCGGCAAGCACGATTTGACGGTCAAAACTGGAAAAATGTTCGTTATAAAATTTTTTGACCACATGTTCTTTGTAGGATTCATAACGTTTTTTCATCTCGGCAAAAAGGCTGCTTTGATTGTCAATGTCTTGAGGTATTTTGAGCAGTGGGCAAAATTCCAACAAAGGTGCGCCTTTTAAATCGTCGCCCGGCATGGTAAACCGTCCCGGTTGCAAAAGGCTGAGCCCATAGTCTTTGCAGTCATGCAAAAAATCGGTGTAAAGGCTGGCTGCTTGGCGCATGGTCGTCTCATCCGCCTCACTGGTGGGATCGAGGGAGTCCATAAAATCTCGCCATTTTTCAGATAAAGATAAACGTGGCTCAGTTTCACAGGCACGGGCAATTTGTTTTGACCATTGCTCATAATTTAATTCTAACAGAGATAAATCTAATAACCATTCTCCTGGATAGTCGATAATATCCACGTATAATGTGCTGATGGGGGAGACATGTTTAAGTAAGGGGTTATTAGAGAGGTAGCGAATGGCCAGTCTAATTTCAGTGATACCGCTCGTCGGTTGAGGCCAAGCGGGCAATTCGCCACATAATTGTTCAACAGCGACATCGTAGCGAAACGATGGGATGTGCATATCGGGTTGTGGCATGGCTTTGACACCACGCAATAAGCCACTATTGACTATTTGAAAAAAGGGCAAGTGTGTGCTATTGAGCCCATGCAACAATTGATGCACCAATGAGGTGATAAAGACTGTTTTGCCACTGCGACTTAAACCTGTGACGGCCAATTTGACTTGTTTGTCAAGGGTGCGATTAATCCTCTCATTGAGGGGGGTTGATGTTGAAAAACGGGAGATCCATTTATTCATGTTATTGAGATGCCATGCCTTATCAGTTATCAGTTATCAGTGCTTATATATTTATATATTAAAGTCATAAGTTAAATCATAAAGTCTGTTTTTGCAATAGACTTGAAAAAACAGAAAAAACTGATCAGGAGAAAAAAAGTGATGACATTTTATCGGTGGCAAGCTGAAGATTTGGTACTTTTTGTGCGTGTGCAGCCCAGAGCGAGTCGTGCTGGCATTGTTGGCGTACATGGGGATCGGTTGAAAGTGAAAATTACCTCTGCCCCAGTTGATGGACAAGCTAATGCCGATCTGTGCAAATTGTTTGCTAAAGTGTTTGGAGTTGCTAAGTCGCAGATTATTTTACAAAGTGGTCAAACGAGCCGCGAAAAATGTTTGTTGATCAAGTCACCGAAGAAATTACCGGATTTTATTACCGATTATGCTAAGATTCATGGCTCAACTTAGTTAGAAAAAAAAGGAGACTGAATAAATGCGTTTAATCCTCTTAGGCGGCCCAGGCGCCGGTAAAGGTACTCAAGCCAACTACATCAAAAATAAATATGGTATCCCACAAATCTCCACCGGCGATATGTTACGTGCTGCCGTCAAAGCGGGGACGCCTCTAGGTTTAGCGGCTAAAAAAATCATGGATGAGGGGGGGCTCGTCTCAGATGAGATCATTATCGGTTTGGTCAAAGATCGCATTAAAGAGCCTGATTGTAGCAATGGCTTTTTGTTTGACGGATTTCCACGCACTATCCCACAAGCGGATGCGATGAAAGAAGCTGGCGTCAATATTGATTATGTTGTCGAAATTGTTGTTGATGATGAGGAAATCGTCAAACGTATGGCCGGACGGCGCGTACATTTGGCCTCTGGGCGCACTTATCATATTTTGTACAATCCGCCAAAAGTCGAGGGCAAGGATGACGAGACGGGTGAGGATTTGATTCAGCGTGATGATGATCAAGAGGAGACGGTTAGAAAACGTCTTAAGGTGTATCACGAGCAAACCGAGCCTTTGGTGAAATATTACTCGAAGTGGGCTGAGAGTGGTAATGCGAATGCGCCTAAATATGTCAGTATTGATGGTATTGGCAAGGTGGATGATATCCGTGATAATATTTTCAAGGCGCTTGCTTGATCTTCCCTAGTACTCTGTCAATGTTAATTTGACGGTTATTGTAGTAGGGTGCGTCCCACGCACCCTATTCCCCAAAAAAAAAGAGAAAAATCCTTGGAACGCTTCCAGTAAAAACAAGGTAACAATCAAGATGAGGGCATAAGACAAAAAATGTTTTATTTTCATTTATTTATTTAACCTTAAATGTCACCAGCCCTGCTGCCCATTCATCATCATGTTCAGATACCCGCGTTAACCCCCGATCTCCATGCGTCACATTCGTCAAGAGCTGTTCTAAAGGATTCAACTCGCCGCGATCTCTTTTAAACCCTTTTTGCTCAAACAACAACACATCAATCGGGCGAATGCTGACGATAATCTTGATCGATTCTCCGGCTTCTTCCATCATCAACAGGGCATCTTCAGTCAGTTCCCGCTTTTCGTCAGCCTTAACAAGGGCATACTCCATCCCTTCATCTGGATGCGGAAAAATCGCGTTGATGGCGCCGTTAGAACTGATTCCGATCAGGTAACAATAGTAATCTTGCTCGGAGTCATTGTGCAATGTGAAAGTCAGAATATCGCCTTTTCTCAGTTCGCGCTTTTCAATCTCCTGTAAATCATAAGGTCCCGTTTTGCGATACAAACCCAAGTTAAACGATGACAGAGAGACACAATTCCTCCATCTCGGACATGATTTGACTGGACGCAAAAGATAGGTTTGTATCGTCACTGGTAAAATATTGCCGCGACTGTTCTGGAGTGCTTTAAGCTCACGGATACGGGCTAATTTTTTCAAATTGTCTTGTAGCAGCTCAACGCCTTTTTTGGGGTTATCAAATTTAATTTGCAGCTTTTTATCTAATAGGCGTTGATCCGCTGTGAGTACCCATAATTCAGGTGGTTGATTAGCAAAAGATTTCGGCAAATAATCCGAAGCGATGGGCAGGCCACGTTTGGGGCGCAAGAGGTGTAAACGCAGATAGATCAGTATTATACGGATTATTGGTGAGCACGTAGCCCGGGAGAGGTTTTTTGGGGTCCTGAAAGGCGGCTCGTATAGTTCGTAATAATGCCTTATCCTTGGGATAATCGGCAGAAAGGTACACTTTGATGGGATCAAAATGATAGGCATGGCTTTCTTCTACCACTAAATCTCCACGCTTAAACAACCCCCCTTGGGTGATTTTGCCGATACTCTCAAAAGCTTTAACTTCAGTGATTTGAAAGCTTTGCAATGGATTAGGATGTTGGGGTTGATATAAGCGATAGACTGATCCGACTGTCACGCCGGCAACGTGTCCAGCTTGAATTTTTACGATTTTTCCATTAACTTGAGTCACAGAAATCGTCTGTGCTTGTGAAGTAAAATTGCCGCCAAAAACTTGTCGGTTGTGCTCGCCTTCTATCTGTGGAGTTTGCGCTTGCCCGCGCTTATAGACGACTGGCGTATAAGTCCGTTTAAATATATCAGACCAAGTCTCCCCCACTTGCGCCTGTCGCAAAGCTTTGGCCCAATACCAAGTGAATAGTCCATAGTGTTTGCCATCTTTTCCAATCGTCTCGGCAGCCAATTCGTCATTTCGTGCCGCACCAACATGGATTCCATGGTATTTATCAAGTTGGGTATAAGTCATTTTGCCCAAGGGATAATAGCGAGCATCTCTTTTTAAGCCGCGACTGATGGGCACCTCACCTCGGGCAACGGTGGCAGAGTGACAAGAATCTGAGACAAATATCATGTGATCAGTTTTGGCATAAATCGCGGCCAACCAAGCATTGATTTCATCATCTAACACGTCATAGTTATCTTTGTACGCCAGCCGATTGCGACGAGCCCCGTAAGAGACCCAAGTTTGATCTTTGCCGCTGGGCTCATCACCGTTTAAATCGGTCGTTTGAGAGCCATGACCGGAATAATGGATATAGACAAAATCGCCGGGTTTAACCCGTTTAATCAGCGTCTTGAAAGCCTTTTCAATGCCCGTGTGGGTGGCCCTCTTATCTAAGAGGATAATAAAATCCTTATCACTAAAACCAAAGCGTTTACGCAATACGCCTTGGATCAATTTTATATCATTGATCGCGCCTTTGAGGGGAGGGACGGGATAAGGGTAATTTTCGATACCAATGAGCAAGGCGTGTTTGCCAACCGTTTGCAAGGTTGCCTTGAACGCTGCCACTTTGTCTAAACTCGCCTGATACTGCTTAACTGGCCGCCCCCTCTCCAATGCTTTTTTTATCAAATACTTATAAGCTGCCTCAATTTTTTCTAGGCCGTCTAATGCTTGAGCATTAGTGGGGTCTTTTTTCAACACCTCTCCGTAACACGCCAAAGCGTTACCGCTTCTGCCCGTTGTCAAGCGATAAGCTTTCAAATGCGCTTTGCAAGTAGGGGGTACATCAGAGTCAGGAGCAGGCACAGAGGCTTGCAAGCTAACCCTGAACGCTGCCACCTTGTCTAAACGCGCCTGATATCGCTTAGCTTTTTTTCGCTGCCCTTTATCCAAAGCTTTGTTTTTCCAAAACTTATAGCGAGCTTCAATTTTTTCTAGGCCCTTCAAAGCATCCGCATTAGTGGGGTCTTTTTTCAAGACTTTTCCGTAACACACTAAGGCGGTACCGCCTTTGCCCGTCGTCAAGCGATTGGCATCAAAATGTTTTTGGCACACACGTAGTTGTTTGGCAACCTTGGAATTGGACGGCTGCCAGTGTCCAGCATGGGCGGAAATTAAAATTAAACTAAAAAAAATTAAACTAAAAAAGGAAATGAGATAACGGTGCATAGTGAATTCCTCAAAAGGTGCCCAAGATTAGATTAATTAAAACATTAAATATGGTATAAAGTGAAGTCTTCGTGCGGACAAAGTGAACTTGGACGCCCAAACTAAAGTTTGGACTCTTTCTCGTTTTACCTTAAAACGCCTGCATTCTGTGCCGCCAATAAATCAACCAATTCGTAACTGACTGGCGTACAACTGAGTATCATCGCACTTTTATCACGCCAATCCCCAAGCACTCGACGATAAGCTGTCCGCCCATTAACGGTCAACTCATGCACCGCCGGACGATGAGTATGTCCATGAATCAAGTGATAAACGCCATACGTTTCTAGTACCGAAATCACCGCTTCGGGTGTCACATCCATAATTTCATCAGCAGTCGCTTGCGTTTTCGCTTGGCTTTCTGTTCGCGCTTGTTGAGCCAATATGCGCCGCTGCGCCAAGGGTTGTGCAAGAAATTGCTTTTGCCAGTGGGGATGACGCACTTGTTGACGAAAGGCTTGATAATCAACATCTCGCGTACATAGGGTGTCTCCGTGCATTAATAAGGTAGCTGTGCCATATAAATCAATGAGCAGTGGATCATCAATCAATTGACAACCAGTGGCATCCGCAAAACCCGCGCCTAATAAAAAATCCCGATTGCCGTGCATGATAAATACTGGGACTCCGCTACATGTTAAATCGTACAAAGCCGTTTTAATATTTTGATAAGTCGGCTCATCCTCATCATCGCCTAACCAAACTTCAAATAAATCGCCTAATATATATAAAGCCTCAGCTTGTCGAGCACGATTGGCTAAAAATTCCCTAAAGTATGTGAGGGGGATAGGGCGTCTTGGATCAAGATGTAAGTCTGCAATAAATAAGATTTCTGGCATTTTTGAATTAAAAAAAGTAAAATTTTAAAGTAATTTTTTCTGATCTTAAATTTGAAGAGCCGTTATGAATAATCAATTAGAGAAACCATTTAGTTCTGAGGCTGAAGAGCCTTCTATTTCAAAATTACGTTTGATTGCCCTTGTGCTTGGTCCGATGGCGATGTTGTTTTTGCTCATGTTGTCTGTTCCAGAAGGTTTCACACCGGAAGCTTGGAAACTTGTTGCATTCGCTTGTTGGATGATCATTTGGTGGATGACAGAAGCTGTACCAATAGCAGTAACGGCGTTATTACCCATTCCTATGATGCCACTTTTAGCAATTGCGCCACAAAAAACGGTTGCCGCAAGTTATGGACATCCGCTGATTTTTCTGTTTTTAGGTGGCTTTATGATTGCAGCCGCGATGCAACGTTGGGGACTACACCGCCGTATTGCGTTACGAATTGTTAAGGCAGTTGGAACCAGCCCCGAAGGTATTATTGGTGGCTTTATGCTCGCGACCGCCTTATTATCAATGTGGATATCGAATACAGCGACTACTATAATGATGTTTGCTGTTGGCATTTCAATAATTGAATTTGTTAATAACCATATAAATGAGCCGGCACAATCACGAAAATTTGGTGTGGCGTTAATGCTTGGTATTGCCTACAGTGCTTCGATAGGTGGCATTGGTACATTGATTGGGACTCCACCCAATATTTTGTTAGCCAGTTTTATGTCGGACCATTACGACATTAGCATTGACTTTGGCACATGGATGTTAATGGGAGTCCCTCTAGTCATTATTATGTTGCCCGTGGCTTGGTTTATGCTTTGTAAGGTAATATTTCCGGTTAAGGGAATAAAACTTGGAGAGGCAGGGGCATTAATCGAGCAAGAATTGGAACAACTCGGTGAAATGTCGAAAGGTGAGCGAATCGTTTTAATTGTATTTGTCACAACGGCACTATTCTGGATGACTCGTCAATGGATAGTGAGTATCACGGGGCTGGAAATCACGGATACTTCGATTGCCCTCATAGCGGCCATTTTGTTGTTTGCGGTGCCGGTTTCCATTGAGCGGGGACATTTTACAGTTGAATGGGATGCCGCTAAAAATATCTCTTGGGGGGTTTTGATATTGTTTGGTGGCGGATTGGCATTAGCTGGGGCATTTAAAAGCTCTGGACTAGCCGCCGCTATTGGCAATATGGTAGCAAGTATGCAAGGCGTGGAGATAAGCATGATAATACTGGCAACTATTGCGGCTATTATCTTTTTAACAGAAATCACTTCAAATACGGCCACAACAGCAACCTTTTTGCCTATATTGGGTGCCGTCGCAGTAGGGCTTGATACCAATCCGATGCTGTTGACGATTCCGGCTGCACTTTCTGCGTCTATGGCTTTTATGATGCCGGTTGCTACGCCACCTAATGCGATTGTTTTTTCTTACGAAGAAATGCGAATCCAAGATATGATAATAGCCGGTATATGGCTCAATATCATTAGTCTTTGCCTAATTTATATGGCGATGCTATTTTTGGCACCAATGGTATTTGGGTTGGTTATTTGAGTCAAAAATTTAATGAATAAATAAACACTGCCGCGTCCACACCCACAAATCAACGTTTTCCAAAACGGGTTTATTTTTAGGAGACAATATACCATAAAGGCAATATTCTCCGCTTGGTAAGTTATCGGGCAAGATCAAGTCAAGCAACATGACTGGAATATCTGCTATTCTGTGTTCATACCATTTGGCAACCGTATTGACAGCTACAAATTCATTTTCTTTAGTCAGCGCGAAAAAGTTTCCATCTGGCATCACCACAGCGGCATATAAGTCATATCCCGAAGTTAATTTCTCCGTCAGTCGCGCCTGAAAAATTTCTCCGGGATTATAGCTATCTTTTTCCAGAGTGATTTGTGGAGAGCAATCTGTTTGTATGCACAGTGAGTTGTAGTGCAGCCCAAGAGTCTTCAATTGGCTCAGGTTGCCTAATTCTGGCGGGATAGGACCAGTGAGGTGGCCTACTCCTAGTTGAAGAGTCTCCAATTGGCTCAGTTTGCCTAATTCTGGTGGGATAGGGCCGCTGAGGTGGTTCTCGGTAGAGAGGATGTGACCATAAAAAATCCACCCGGATATCTTAAGACAAAACACGTCACCTCCACAGTAGTCTTCAATACTTTCGAGTATTTCCGAGACTGGAACATCATAAGTAGAGCCCAACTGTAGCGTTTTTAGGTGGCTCAAATTGCCTAATTCTGGTGGAATGGAACCGACTAGGTTGGTGAATGCGAGTTCAAGTGCTGTTATATGTCCTCCACTGCATTTAACGCCCTCCCATTGACAAAGGTTATCCAAAGGGATATACGTATCAATCCACCCCGCCGGACGATCTGGACTAGCAGTATACGACGAAGGACCATACCATTTATACCAATTAGCACCACCAGTACTATCATAAAGAGCGATAAGTGCTTGACACTCTGTGGTGGGTATGTCAGTAACCCTTGTGCAGTCAAACAGATTATTAATGATGATTGTGGCATTATCTAAGTTTTCCCCACTAACCGGATCAGTTAGAGTAATAGTGAAAGTTTCAGGCTCTTCAGATTTGCCGTCGCCAGTAATCGTTATTGTGATGGTTTTGTCAGCTAAGTCACCTTCTGCCCAATATAATGTCCCTGTGGTTTGGTTGTATTCGTAGTTTGCTGATATGGCTTCGTTACCGGCACGGGTGACGGTGACGCTTACTTGTCCGTTGTTTCCGCCTAAACTGTATGTTGTTGACGAGAATCGCACGCTTGCTGTAGAGCAAGAGGTTTGTGTGTATTTCCAGTTTGAATTAAGCTCGTTAAGCCATTTAATAAGTTCTGGCTCGGTGGTGGTTAGGTGGTTGGTGTTTAAATTTAAATTATAAGAATCAAAGAAGTAGGATAAGTTTATCTTAGACAGGTTTTTTAACTCGACTGGAATTTCGCCACAGAGTTGGTTGTTGTTCAACCATAGCTTATTTAAATTGCTCAGATTGCCCAATTCCGTTGGGATTTCGCCGCTGAGTTGGTTGTTAGACAGAAAAAGCCCCGTCAAATTGGTCAAATTGCCCAATTGACTTGGGATTTCGCCAGTGAGTTGGTTGTAAGACAGATTGAGAGTCGATAAATTACTTAGATTGCCCAATTGACTTGGGATTTCGCCAGTGAGTTGGTTGTAAGACAGATTGAGAGTCGATAAATTACTCAGATTGCCCAATTGACTTGGGATTTCGCCAGTGAGTTGGTTGTTATTCAGCCATATATTTTCTAATTGGTTTAGGTTTCCCAATTCTCTTGGGATTGAACTGGTGAGTTGATTTTCAGACAGATTGATCTCCTGCAAATGGTTCAAATTACCCAATTCAGTTGGGATTTCGCCAGTGAGTTGGTTAGAAGACAGATTAATAGTCTCTAAATTGCTCAGATTGCCCAATTTTGTTGGAATTTCGCCGGTGAGTTGGTTGTCAGACAGATTGATCTGCGATACATGCCCTTCCTGACATTCAACGCCATCCCAACTACAAGGCATATTGGTGACATCCCAACCCTCGTTACGCCGCCAATTGGCACCATCAGTATTATTATAAAAAGCGACAAGTGCTTCACATTCCGTGGTTGGAATTTCTGTGACTATCGCACAATCAAACGGATCATCATCATTGATGGTTACAGTGGCAATGTCTAAATTTTCCCCACTAATCGGATCAATTAGAGTAATTGTGAAAGTTTCAGGAATTTCAAATTGATCATCATCAATAATAGTTATTGTGAAGGTTTTGTCAGCAGAGTCGCCATCTGCCCAAGTTAATGTCCCTGTGGTTTGGATGTAATCGTTGCTGTCATCAGTAGTGGCGTAGTTTGCTGATATAGTTCCGTCATTAACGCCGACACGAGTGGCGGTGATAGTTATTTGTCCGTCGTTTTCGGTAACGCTGTATGTTAGTGGCAAGAAATGCAATATTGTAATGGGGCAAGGTGTTTGTGTATATGCAGTCATCATATCCAGTATGATGCCCCGATCTAGCTGATAAATCATGTCTAAGTCAGCTTGGTTTAGGTGGTTGTTATCTAATTTGACATGAAGATTAATTTCATTATTATAAGTATAAAGGTCATTAATAAATCTATTATATTCATCTGCGATCAGGTTTTTCAAACTTGTTGGGATTTTTCCGCATAGTTGGTTGTCAGACAGATCGAGAGATGTCAAATTGCCCAATTTTCTTGGGATTAAACCAGTGAGTTGATTGTTAGACAGATCGAGAGAACTCAAATGGGTCAAATCAGTTGGGATTTTGCCAGTGAGTTGGTTGTTAGACAGATTGAGAGAACTCAAATGGGTCAAATCAGTTGGGATTTCGCCGGTGAGTTGATTGTTAGACAGATTGAGAGAATTCAAATGGCTCAAATCAGTTGGGATTTCGCCAGTGAGTTGGTTGTCAGATAGATTGAGAGAAGTCAAATTGCTTAAATTGCTCAATTCACTTGGGATTTCGCCGGTGAGTTGGTTGTCAGACAGATCGAGAACAGTCAAATTGGTCAAATTGACTAATTCAGTTGGAATTGAGCCAGTGACTTGATTGTTATAAGAGTAGTCCGATAGCTCGATCTTCGATACATGTCCCTCGCTACATGAAACGCCATACCAACTACAAGGCGTATTCGTGACATTCCACCCGTGGTTATACCTCCAATTAGCACCACCAGTACTTTTATAAAAAGCGACAAGCACTTCACATTCTTCATAAGGAATCTCGGTGACTGTTGCACAGTTGATTGGGTTGTTGATCGTTAGCACCGCAGTATTTGGCGAGCCCAATTCAGCGCCGCCGGTGGCATTATTCAAGCTAACAATGAGAGTTTCATCATTTTCCTGCTCGTTCTCGTCAATGATGTCTATTGTAAAAGTCTTATCAGCGAGACTGCCGTCTGCCCAATTCAAAGTACCTGTAGTTTGAGTGTAATCGTTGGGAGCAGTCGCGGTATCGTCGCTGGTGGCATATTCTACCGACACAGCACCGTTACCACTACCAGTACGAGTAACTGTGAGAGTTGCTTGCCCACCATCTTCTTTTATACTATAGGTAGCGTATGAGAATTGTAGTTTGCATTCTTGAGGGCAAGGAGTTTGTGTGGTATCCCAACCAGGGGAGTGGCTATCAAGCCATGCGAGCAGTTCGGCATCTGATGCGGTTAGGTGATTGTTGTCTAATTTTAATTTGGCTCCCCATAGGTCATCAGATAAGGGTAGCGAGGACAGGTTTTTCAATTCAACTGGGATTTCTCCACAGAGTTGGTTGTCAGACAGATCGAGAGAGTCCAATTTGGTCAAATTGCCCAATTCGGTTGGGATTTCGCCGGTGAATTTGTTGTTCCACAGAGAGAGAGACTCCAATTTGCTTAAATTTCCCAATTCTCTTGGGATTTTGCCGGTGAGTTGGTTGCCACCCAGAAGAAGGCTTGTTAAATTGGTTAAATTGCCCAATTCAGTTGGGATTTCGCCGGTGAGTTGGTTGTTATACAGATAGAGCCACGATACATGCCCCCTCCCCCTACATGTCACACGAGACCAACTACAAGGCGTATTCGTCTCATTCCACCCGTCGTTATCCCCCCAATTAGCACCACCAGTACTATTATAAAGAGCGACAAGCGCCTCACACTCAGTCGATGGAATTTCAGTAACAGCCGCGCAGTCAGTAGCAGCTTGCGCCAAAGGCGACATTAAAATGAATAGTAAGAGTATTGGTATTAAGCCAAAATGATGTTTATTTAACATGATAATATCCTTAATCGTGCCTAAAAAAAATGATAATGATATATATATATTAGACGACCAAAACCAAAATTCTTGCCACTGGATTAATTTAGGAGTCCAAGATTTATCTTGGACGAGGGGAAAAGAGTGAGATTGAAATGAGAAATCCTATCCCTCAATACTTCGGGACAAGCTTTTTCAAAAAATAGGATTTCTTGGATGGCGTTAAGAGTGCTGTATGACAAGCCAAAGTCCAAGATAAATCTTGGACTCCGAATACTACGTTACCTTGCCGTCGCCGAATCTATCAAATCCCAATGGAAGGTACTTTGACCATATAAGTCAATATCCTCTAAGCCATAATAATAGGTGGCTCCCGTTTCGACATCGGCATCTATATAAGAATAGACGCTAAAATCGCCTTGGGCTGCGATGAGTTGTTCTGTTAGTCTTATGACTGTTGAATAATCACCGTATTTCCAACCTTCACCAGTGGCTCGCCATAGATGAAATCCAGTATTATCAATTTCAGTCGCGGTTTGCCATTCTAAAATGATCTCATTTTCTAATGCTGTCGCTGTGAAATCCGTTAGGGTGACGAGAGTGGTGTCATCATCGGTAATAGTGACGGTGGCATTGTCTAAATTTTCTCCACTAACCGGTGAGGTTAGGGTGATTGTGAAAGTTTCATTACCTTCAGAATCGCCGTCATTGGTAATAGCTATTGTGATGGTTTTGTCAGCATAATCTCCATATGCCCAAGATAATGTCCCAGTGGTTTGGATGTAGTCGTTGCCGGCTGTGGCGGTGCCGTCAGTGGTAGCGTAGTTTGCTGATATGGCTCCGTTTCCTGTGCGGGTGACGGTGATGGTTGCTTGTCCGCCGTTTTCGGTTACGCTGTATGTTGTTGATGAGAATTGTAATGTTGTTACAACAGGACAAGGTGTTTGTGTGGTTTCCCAACCTGGGTTGTGGCTATCAAGCCATGTGATAAGTTCGGGATCGGAGGCGGTTAGGTGGTTGTTGTCTAATGTTAAACTATATAACGAGGACAGATTTTTCAATTCAACTGGGATTTCTCCACAGAGTTGGTTGTCATTCAGAGAGAGAAACGTAAAATTGCTCAAATTGCCCAATTCCGCTGGGATTAAACCGGTGAGTTCGTTGTAACCCAGAGAGAGCACCGTCAAATTGCTCAAATTGTCCAATTCACTTGGGATTGAGCCAGTGAGTTGGTTGCGAGACAGAGAGAGAGACTCCAAATTGGTCAAATTACCCAATTCTCTTGGGATTTCGCCGGTGAGTTGGTTGCGAGACAGAGAGAAAGACTCCAAATTGGTCAAATTACCCAATTCTCTTGGGATTGAGCCAGTGACTGAGTTGTCATGCAGCCAGATATTCCTCAAATTGTTCAAATTGCCCAATTCGGTTGGGATTTCGCCGGTGAGTTGATTGCCAGACAGACCGAGAAACTCCAAATTGCTCAAATTACCCAATTCAGTTGGGATTGAAGCGGAGAGTTGGTTGCCAGACATATCTAAATACGTCAAATTGGTCAAATTACCCAATTCACTTGGGATTTCGCCGGTGAGTTGGTTAAGAAACAGATCGAGCCCCGATACATGCCCCCCGCTACATGAAACGCCATACCAACTACAAGGCATATTCGTCACATTCCACCCGGCGTTACGCTGCCAATTAGCACCACCAGTACTATTATAAAGATCAATGAGGATTTCACACTCAGTAGATGGGATTTTAGTAACAACCGCGCAGTCTACCGGTTCATTCTCTTCGATGACGATAGTAACGTTGTCTAAACTTTCCCCACTAACTGGATCGGTTAGTATAATTGTGAAAGTTTCATTAATTTCGGAATGACTATCATCGTTGATAGTTATTGTGAAGGATTTGTCAGTGGAGTCACTATCTGCCCAATATAGAGTGCCAGTGGCTCCAATATAATCATGTCCTTGCACGGCACTAACATCTGTCGTGGCATAGTCTATTTCTAGTGTTCCACTTGTATTAGCATTTCTCTGAACAGTGAGAGTGACGGTACCGCCATTTTCAGCTACTTTAACGATAGGTGTGGTAAAAAATCCAGAACAAGATGTTTGTCTGGTTTCCCAACCTGGGTAGTAGCTATCAAGCCAAGCAATCATTTCTGAGTCAGAGGCTGTTAGGTGGTTGTTATAAAATGAAAAATAAGTATCCGGTTGATTAAGATAAGTATCCGGTTGATTAAGATTTTTCAATTCAACTGGGATTTCTCCGCACAATTGGTTAGAACTCAGATCGAATATATCCAATTTTTTCAAATTGAACAATTCAGTTGGGATTTCGCCGGTGAGTTGGTTGCCAGACAGAATTAATTCACTCAAACGGGTCAAATATCCTAATTTAGCTGGGATTTCGCCGGTGAGTTGGTTGGAATTCAGATAGAGATACCTCAAATTGGTCAAATTGCCCAATTCTGTTGGGATTTCGCCGGTGAGTTGGTTGGAATTCAGATAGAGATACCTCAAATTGGTCAAATTGCCCAATTCTGTTGGGATTTCGCCAGTGAGTTGGTTGGAATTCAGATAGAGATACCTCAAATTGGTCAAATTGCCCAATTCTGTTGGGATTTCGCCGGTGAGTGGGTTGGAAGACAGATCGAGTTGCTCCAAATTGGTCAAATTACCCAATTCCGTTGGGATTTCGCCGGTGAGTTGGTTGGAAGACAGAGCGAGTTGCTCCAAATTGGTCAAATTGCCCAATTCACTTGGGATTGTGCCGGTGAGATTGTTGAAATACAGCTTGAGTTCTGATACATGTCCACCATTACACGTAACTCTATACCAACCACAAGGCGCATTAGTCTCAAGCCACCCGCTATTATTACTCCAACTATCACCACCTGTATTATTATATAAAGCAACAAGTGCCTCACATTCCGTTGATGGAATTTCAGTAACTGCCGCGCAGTCAGTTGCAGCTTGCGCCAAAGGTGACATTAAAATGAATACTAATAATATGGCATGAAAGCCAAAATGATGTTTACTTAACATGATAATATCCTTAATCGTGCATAAAAAAAAAGACTATATCACAGGCTTTTGCTAATGATATATATATATATTAGACTAAAATTTGCTGCATCAAGGTATTTTTTTTTCTCGTTACGCTCGTTATTTAGTACAACTAATTGAAAAAATAAACGAATTAAAAAATATGGCGTCCCCAATTTATTTTGGACCGCCCAAGATAAATCTTGGACTCCGAATACTAATTAATAAATAAACACTGCTGCGTCCACACCCACAAATCAACGCTTTCCAAAACCGATTCATTCTCAGGAGATAAAATACCATAAAGGCAATATTCTCCGCTTGGCAAATTTTCGGGCAATATCAAGTCAAGCAACATGACAGGAATATCTGCTATTCTTTGTCCATCCCAGTACGCAACAGTATTGAGGGGTGCAAGTTTATTAGTATTTTTGAGCGCAAAAAAGTTTCCATCTGGCATCACCAGGGCGGCATATAAGTCATATCCCCTAGCTAACTTCTCCGTTAGTCGCGCCTGTGATATTCATACCTTCGTAGGGCCTCGGCACTCTCAGTCTCATCACGCATTCACCGGTGTTAACATCCCAAAGAAAGCCTTATCGTCTCATCTTTACAGTTTTGTCATCACTACCACTCACAACGATTCAATCTCAGATGTTGCATGACCTAAATCTTTAATATTGTCTTTCAATTCCACAAAACATAAGACACGCTCGCTCCCTCTCGCATAAAACACTATCAAATCACAAAGTTCTTCACCCGCTCTCTTTCCCCATAAGCGTTGACGCAAGCGACAGTCAGGATTCGAGTTATCATCTATGGAGAAAAAAAGTATCGTTTCATCATGTTGTGGTTGCACCGTTATCGAGGCATTATTTCTCCCCTTACTTCGTCGTTTTCAGTAATTGGGGAAACATACTCGATACATCTGAAGAGACATGGCCAAATGTACTCCAATCTATAATCCCGTCTTCATCAACAATGTTCTTTGCAGTGCCCTCTTCAAAAAGATAAATTGAGACTTGCGCTTGGGGAATAAAAGCGTTCCTCTGTTCTAAGTAAAACAGTTTATCAATGGGTTCCTTGTCATCATGTTTAGCCGCTTGCATGAGATTGGCAAGATGATCGACTATGTAAGGATTATGGGTAGTGATTAAGACATGCAAGCCCGCATTGACTAACATCGCCAAGAATTCAATGATTTCCACTTGGGCGGCAGGGTGTAAATTCTCAATTATTTATACAAGTTTATTGAGCCTACTCCTAAAATGGCAAAAAATACAACCCTACCAATTCAACCCAGCAATTCCCGCCCAATAAATAAAATA
The DNA here is from genome assembly GCA_026991885.1 of Thiotrichaceae bacterium. Lineage (GTDB taxonomy): Bacteria > Pseudomonadota > Gammaproteobacteria > Beggiatoales > Beggiatoaceae > Thiomargarita. Next base: position 20,523 of record JALXAQ010000060.1, on the reverse strand, counting down.
ATTAAAAACAATGTGTTAAAAACACAAACCCAAATAGTTTTCGTAAACAAAACAAATCAGTTATTATTAAATAAAATCATATTGGCAAAAAAAAGAGGCTAACATGATGCCTAAATTTTTCCGTAAAAAACTGTCGATGCCGGGATTGTTGCAGGAATTGAAATCATTTTTCCAAACCCTCAAAGAGCCGGTTATCCGCAAGGGTGCCATCCCTTTAGTGGACGGTTTACTGTCTGGACTGGCGATATTCAGCTTAAAATACCCATCCCTGCTGCAATTTGATAAAAGCCGGCAAGAAACTACCAGTGCCCATAACCTCAAAACCCTTGTTTTAGATAATGCACGCTATCAAAAATGCCGTCTGGTGCAAGAATTGGCTCTTTCTCTCAAGATTGAGTTACTTTATATTCCCCCTTACTCGCCTAATTTCAATTTGATTGAACGTCTCTTCCCGTTTTAAAAAAAAAAAAAAAATGTTTATATTCTAAGATTCATTATTAACACTCAAATTTCAGTCTTTTAAAAAAGCTCAATTTGTGAAGGACTAAAGTATAGTTTATGTCTGCTGAAATTCAGCAGGTGCTGCTGAATTTCAGCACATTTTATTTATGTTTTGAAAATCAATCGGGTAATCAATCTCATGCGGATTTTAATTGTTGAAAGGTGCTGAAAATCAGCATCTCCATTCTCCTCGCTACCGTTTTTTTATAAAATTTGTCTATATAATCAATATGATAAAAGTTGGCATTGATAATGCCTTTTAATACTAAAAGAACTAGGTTTATTATTACCGCATTGGGAGAAATACCATGAAAACTAAACAAAAGGGTTTTACCTTTCTTGAATTGATGAGCACAATTGCGATTGCTTGTATTTTTGCACTTTGGGCTTTTCCTAGTTATACAGACTATCTTCAACAAAAAGCAAAATCTTCTGAAACAGTGCAATCAGATTTTAAGCAACCTCTTTTGGGAATGGAAACTAAACAGGATGACAAAGATTGGTTGAGTAGAGCTGTGAATGTGAGAGATTCTGGCAGTTACAGCAGTATTGGTAAAGCAGAATTATGGAAGAAACTATCCACTCAAATAGAGGAAGGTTCTCCTGCTCTTGTGATTGTGTATGATAAAACCACCCATACCTGGAATTGCACGAGTAACTTTACTTCTTTGCCGAAAGAATTTGCCGAAAGATAATTTATTTTTATTTTAATTTGTTAGTCAATAATACCGGCGGTGTTGCCAAAACCCCGCCACTCTCTGTCCTCGTAATCGCCTCCACATAGCGTGCAGCTCGCCAAGCAGGATACAAGCCTATTCCCAAGATTATAGCCGCTTTGATAATTCCGGTGGCATCAGCAAATGCGTGATAAAATATTCCGGTATTTGGTAGGAGTCCAAGATTTATCTTGGACGTCCAAACTTAAAATCAACCGAGAATATCATATCCACATGTTACCCACCAAGCCACAATCCACAGCAAAAATATTAGAGGATGGATTTAAGCTATTTATACTCTGTTTTCCCAAAGTGCTGCCACTCGCCTTGGCTGATGCGGCTTTATCTGTCCTACTTTATTGGTTGATCCCAGAATTGAATTCGCCCGATATGACCATTTTGATAAATGCCATGGCAGATTCCATGCCCTATTTCTTCCTCTACATAATAATAATGTTGCTGTTACAAACAGCGATTTTTTACCGCATTAATGCCATCCTCACCCAGTCTGACAGGGGCAACTTTGATGCCTTGCTACAGGCTGGCAAAAAATTGTTACCCATTTTTTTGGCAACTTGGTTGTACACATTTTTTATTGTTATCGGATTTATGGTAATAATACCGGGGATACTTTTTGCCGTTTCACTGCGATTTTTTACGCCACTTATCCTTTTTGAGAATGTGACAGTGTTTCAATCTTTGCAACGGAGTCACCAACTGGTGCGGGGCAACTGGTGGCGCACTGCACTCATTTTGATGGTGCCATTAGTGATTTCTATGTTTATTGGCGTAATAGCGACTACGGTAGCCTCCGGGATATTCGCTGACAAATGGCTAGAGCAAGTCACTTATCTGACTATGGATAAACTGTTCAATCCGCTGTTCTATGCGATCATGCTATTACAATATTATGATCTTCAGTCTGAGCCTGTTGAAAAACATTTTGTGGCTTGAGTTTAGTAGGAGTCGGCCAGATTTATCTTGGACGTCATTTTTTTGACACAGACATGAAGTTCAAAAGGCATATAAAACATGAAATAGCATTTATAAGCTATTGAAATTATTAAATGTGTTGAAATACAACACCACCTGTTGAAAATCAGCACATTTAATAAATTAGATTAAAAATCAATCATATGTACTTAATGATACAGGTTTTAATTGTTGAAATGTGCTCACTTTCAGCACTTCCCCCCCCCCATCCTTACCGTCCCCATTTTTAAACATTGCTTAAAAATCAAATAGATATAAAAAATGGCACACCCTATGCAATACATAGGGCAAACCTCACAAAATTGGGTTTGGTTAAAAGTTTATTTGATTTGTTTGTTTAAGTCATTCAACAAAAGTATCTAAACGAAATAGGATTTCTATAAAAGTTAAAAGATTTCTGTTGATCTACTTATTTATTTGATTTGTTAAATTTTAGGAGAAATATCATGAGAACTGCACAAAAAGGTTTTACTTTGATTGAATTGATGATCGTTATTGCGATTATAGGTATTTTGGCCGCTGTCGCCATTCCTGCTTACACTGACTACCTACAAAGAGCGAAAGTTGCTGAAACCTTGGGTTTGCTGGCGGGTATGAAGGGTCCTGTTTTGGAATTTGCCGCTGCCAATGATACCAGCAGATGGCCATCTACCCCAGCTAGCATCGGTGCCATGACAGCCGGTAAGTACAGCACCAACATAGGAATCAATGTTGCAGCTAAACGCTTACACGGTGAAGTAACTAGCATAGGCGGCTCAATCGTACTTGTGTACGATACCCAAACCAAGATATGGACTTGCACGAACACTGGTATGCAGGTGAAGTACCTGCCTTCAAATTGCAGATAAGAGCTAATATTTGATTTATACTCGGCACCTTCATAATTTGCGTTTTTGTCGAAATGACAAGAAAGAAAAGGCAGTTTATGAAGATGTTCAGTATAAGTATTGGGAACCCGCTCCGTGGAGCGGGTTTTTTTTTGCACAGGAGTCCAAGATTTATCTTGGATGTCCAAAATAAATCTTGGGCTCCTCGACAATTTTCCCCTCATTAAATTAAAAATAAAATGAGTTCATACAATCGCTTACAACTGATAATCGCCAGCCTTTTTTTTATCATCTTGATGTTTACCACATGGATTTATTGGGATGGGCTAGAGGGTAGCCGCCTACTAGATGATACGGCTAATCTACAATTTTTAGAACTGATTAATAATAGAACCGAGAAATTGACTGAAATCCTGCGATTTAGCATGGAAGGTATTGCCAGTCAGCTCGGTCGCCCCGTCTCACTCTTGAGCTTTGCTTTGCAGGCACACCACTGGCCTTTTGAGCTTTGGAGCTTTAAATATGTGAATCTTATGATTCATTTAGTCAATGGCTGTCTCATATTTTGGCTTCTTCTCTACCTCACACGTATTATGGCATTGCCTGAAAAGCGTGCCCTTTTACTGAGCTTACTCACCACTTCACTCTGGTTGTTACATCCTTTCCAAGTTTCTACCGTGCTTTACACTGTACAACGTATGGTGGAATTATCTGCCCTCTTTACCTTAGCAGCATTATTGATTTATGTACGCAGTCGTCAACAATTGGCACAAGGGCTTTTAACGCCAAGGGCTTTTTGGATTTGGATTTCTCTTGGGATTGGATTGGGTGGCATACTGGCTACCTTGAGTAAGGAAAATGGTGTGTTGTTGGTTTTATATGTGTTGGTGCTGGAAGCAACCGTTTTACGTTCTTTAGCCAAACCGCGCTATTGGCAAGCTTGGAGCGGGGTATTTTTATATCTTCCGTTACTGCTACTGGCTGGCTATTTTATCTTGACTTTTGATAACATACTGAAGGGTTATGAGATTCGCTCTTTTACTTTGGGAGAACGTTTACTCACTGAAACACGTATCCTTTCCGAGTATCTCTTTAAAATACTGATACCATTGCCGCATTCTTATGGCTTATTCCATGATGATTATGTTATTTCTCGTCATTTATTGGCACCGATGACAACCGTGTTCGCTGTCGCTTTTCTGACGCTGATGTTAGTTGCGGCACTCGTTTGGCGTAGAAAATATCCGGTATTCGCATTAGCGATTTTGTGGTTTTTAGCCGGGCATCTGTTAGAATCCAGCTTTATTGGGTTGATGCTGTATTTTGAACATCGCAATTACTTAGCCATGTTAGGGGTACTTTTTGCGGTCATTTATGGTGCTTTGTGGATGTTTGACCAGATCAGGGACACTTTTTTACGCAAAGCGGCTATCCTATTCAGTGCCTTATACTTGCTCCTATTTTCCGTCGTCACTGCCTTAGAAACCGATTTATGGGGTAAACCTTTAATGCAAGCCGCCGTTTGGGCTGAACAACATCCCCAGTCACGCAATGCCCAATCACAGGCGGCTAGTCTTTTTCTTGTGGCGGGATATGATAAAAAAGTATTAGAATATTATCGGCATATGGTAGAAGCCTTTCCAGAAGATTCTGGTCCTTATGCTATCTGGTTAGGTGGTAGTTGTTATAATAGCAAAATTCCATTACCAGAGATAGAAAAGGTAATCGGTCGTTTTCGGAGCAGCAAAGGTGATATTGCCACTGTTAATGCTTTACAATCCGTCATTAAGCTAAAAGCCGCCGGTGCCTGTGCCCATTTGAGTTCTGAAACGATAGAGACTCTTTTCAAGACATTAGCCGAAAATCCAGTGTTTGCAGCCTCCTATAGAGATGAGATTTATCATCTTTATGCTGCTTTTTATGGCAATGAAAAACGCTATGGTGATGCTATACGCATGGCTGATAAGTCATTATCTTTAGTCCCTAATATACATCTAGGGCTGCAACGACTGATCTGGTTGCAAATGGCGGGGCGTGATAGAGAAGCATTGGACGATCTCGTGAAGATGCGTGCTGATTTAAATGTCTCTGAAAGATATTTATATCTTGAAGATTTAAATAAAGGTGAAAAATTAATACAGAAGAGATTGGAAATTCAATCTGAACTGAATAAGAATCGCAGTTCAAATTAATTGCTGCAAGGTACGCCTTGCACTGCTGTCCGTACACACTCTTAATCAAAATCTTATGAGCTTGAGTATCATTTTACCTTGTCTGAATGAAGCGCAGAGTTTAAAAAAGCTTATTCCGACTTTAAAACAAAATTACGCCGACGCTGAAATTATCGTGGTTGATGATGGTTCTAGCGATGAATCGGCGAGTATTGCCACGCAAGCAGGCGCGAAAGTCATCAGTCATCCCTATAGCATGGGCAATGGGGCTGCCATTAAAAGTGGAGCACGCGCTGCCAGTGGCGATATCTTTATATTTATGGATGCCGATGGACAACATGATCCCCAAGATATTGAGAGGCAATTGGCGGAGTTGAAGCGTGGGCATGAGATGGTCGTCGGTGCTCGCAGTGCTGATTCACAAGCCAGTTTTTTGCGCTGGTGTGCGAATAGCTTTTATAATTGGCTATCGAGTTGGATGGTTGGACATCAGATTGCGGACTTAACTTCTGGATTTCGCGCTGTTAAAGCCGACAAGTTTAAAGAATTTCTCTATTTGCTACCTAATGGTTTTTCTTATCCAACGACCATCACAATGGCTTTTTTCCGCGCCGGCTATAGTGTCTGTTATATTCCCATTGTGGCACATACACGTATCGGCAAGAGCCATATTAAACTCTTGCGTGACGGTGTACGGTTTTTGCTGATTATTTTCAAGATAGGCACATTGTATGCGCCCTTAAAGTTATTTGGTTCGCTGAGTTCTGGATTTTTTCTGTTGGGGTTAGGTTATTACATACATACCTTTGTAACGGCTGGACGCTTTACCAATATGGGTGTCTTGTTGTTTATCACTTCTTTGCTGATTTTTTTGATCGGTTTAGTTTCTGAACAAATTACCCAACTTTTATATTCAAACTCGGAAAAATAAGTACGAAAAATCACGGAAGAGGCTAGGGGCAATCCTTTATGGTTGCCCTTACTTACCTTAATGGCAGTGACTTTTTAGGTGCCGTTAGGGGTATTTTTAATAACAGTTCTTGCGCCCCTTTATTCCCCGAATTGATTTCTAGTGCTTTTGTTAATGAATCTTGTGCGGCTTGTAAAAGCCCTTGTTTAAAATATATCCATCCAATCATATAGTAGATGTTATCCCAGCTATAGTCCACCTCAGTCTTGAGTTTTATCAGTTGCTTGAGGAGATTCAGTGCCTCTTGTAAGCGATTTAGCTTGATATAAGCAATCGAAAGATTTTCGTACCACCACTTATTTCGAGGTTCTAGCGACAATGCGAGATGATAATGCTCAATTGCCTTTTCATACTTTCCTTCCTTTAAATAGGCATTACCCAAATAAAATTGTACCGAAGGGGTAGTGGGTGTATATGCCGCAATATAATTCCAAAATATCACGTCATTTTTCCAAACAAAGCTTTGTTTTTGAGTCAATTGTACTAACACAACACTTAGTAACAAAAAACTGATAAGGGTTCCTAATTTGAGGAATTTTCCAATTTTTTCAGCGTATAATAGTTTGGCGATACCAATGCCTAAGAGTATATAAAAAGGAATTGTCGGTAAATAAACATAACGATCAGCGGCTGCCTGATTACCCACTTGTATGATGCCAATGACAGGCGATAAAGTCACTAAATAAAACAACCAAGTTATTAACCAATAATATTTTTTCTTATACCAGAAATAAGCACATACAAAAGTGATAAGAAAAGAGGTGATCACTGGAATCAAGTTTTGAGTTGATGGAAAAGGATAATAGGGTGATAAACTAACAGGAAAAATGAATTTGGTAATATAAAAAATAAGACTATTAAAGGCATTCAGTAAACGCATTTCTATGCTCAAGCCTTGAATGCTTGCAAGGGCACCCCCCTGCTCTTGTGCCACAAGAGTAATGATAATTGAGAAAAGCGTAAAGATAAAAAAGGGTATTTTTTCAATGATAAGCAAAGAAAGTTTGTCTGGCTGAGCTGAAGCGGTGAGAACTGTTCTATTGAGTGGGTAAACATCCATCAGTATCAGAATGACTGGGAACGTCACCGCCATCGGTTTCGCTAAGAGTGCCAGTACAAAGCAGAACAGTGCTGATAAATACCAAGATAGATGTCGGCTGGCATTATAAAAAACATAAGATAACAGGGCTAATAAAATAAAAAATAGGCTTAACACATCTTTGCGTTCTGCTATCCACACAACAGATTCAACATGTTGTGGATGTATTCCAAATAAAATCGCAGCGCACCCGGCTGCTAACAGTGTTTTATTGTTAATAGATTTGTTTGACATTAAAACTATCACCAGCACAAAGAGTAAAACGGTGTTAAAGCCGTGAATAATAAGACTGACAAGGTGATGCCCCCACGGCTCAAGTCCAAACAAAGCATAGTCAAGGGCATGTGAGAGCCATGTCAGGGGATGCCAATTCGCCATGTAAAAATGGGTAAACATCCATTGGATATTTTCCCAATTGAAGGCTTTGATGTTGGGATTCCCAATCACATAGTATCCGGTATCCCATGTTGCAATAAAAGCATTGTTTAAGGCATTGTGGTAGGCGGTGAATATGGCTAATGCTAAACCAAAAATAATGAGGACTAATTTAATGACAAAAAATTTGTTGATATTTTTCATATATTTGTAGGAGTCCAATATTTATCTTTCTTGGACTAAACTTTCTTTTTAGCAAAAATCGTTACTGTACCATAATGACCGGTGAGTTCTTCAATGATATAGCCTAGCAAGCCGATTGGAACCCAGATAATGGCAGTGAGTAGTTGAATCAGCAAAGGAAATTTGGCAACCTTTCGCCAAGCACTGCCTCCTTGCAAAAATCGGTAAAGCGTATTTGGAGCATAAGGGGTGAAAAGATTGGCAAGACTTTGAAACCATCCAAATAGGTTTTGAATAGCATCCCCTGAAGTCACTTTCAGGATTTCGTAGTCATGTCTTTCCAGCAATTCAATGAGTCCTTTTTTACTAAAATGAAAAAGATGTCTTGGTACATCTAAATGAAACCAAGTTGTTAAAGCTAACTGCGCTTGATAACTACTGATATTCGGCACACTGATACATAACACGCCGTCTTTTTCAAGGACTTGAGTCGCTTGTTCTAAAGCAGTGATGGGATCGGGCAAGTGTTCAAATACATGCCAAAAGACGATGAGTTGGAAATATTCTGGCTCAAAAGGCCAAATATTTTCCTGTTCTGTTGTTAGAACATTAATGTCTTCATTTTTGAGTATCCACTCCGCCGCCCCCGCCGATTCCAGACAATAGACTTGAACTCCTAATTGTTTAAGTTCACGCAATATATAAGCTCTACCACAGCCCATTTCTAAAACCCGCTTGGGTTGGAAGTTTTTATAAAAAAATTGGGCATTTCTTTTGTGATTAAAGCGAAATATTTTTTCTATCAGCGGTGAAAATTTACCCTTTTTAGAATTATAGTAGGCAGTGCCATAGTAATCCGTTGTTGGATTTTGAGAAATCCCTTGTGTGATATAACAACCACAGGCATGACAGTTAAGCAAAGTAAATGTATGTTTGCTTAGATAATCAGTGGATTTATGTGAGGTTTGAGAGAGTGTCTTTTGTTGGCAAATTGGACAAAGCATTTTTGAATTGAAATTTAACGTTTTTTTATTCTGATCTCATCAAGTGGACTAAAACGAGAACTTGAAACCATTTTCCACCGATGCAGTAGATATTCTAAAGTCGTCATGATAACGCTTAGCCCATATTTGACTGATCTTACAAAATTGATAGAAGAAGCATCTTCAAAATACCGTGTTGGACAAGTAATTTCACCAATCGAAAAATTGGCATAAAGAATCTGTAGCAACATTTGATTATCAAAAATGAAGTCATTTGAATTATTATCTAAAGGTAGCGTTTCCAAAATTTCTTTGGAAAATGCTCTATACCCTGTGTGGTATTCAGATAATTTATGACGTATCAACAGATTTTGAGAAAAAGTTAAGAAACGGTTTGATACATATTTATAGAGAGGCATACCGCCCTTTAATGCCCCTTTTCCTAAAATCCGAGAGCCTAACACACAGTCAAATATCCCTTCTGAAATTAATGAAGCCATTGCGGTAATCAATTTCGGCGTGTACTGATAATCGGGATGCAACATGATAACGATGTCTGCCCCTTTTTGCAAAGCGGTTTTATAACAGGTTTTTTGATTACCACCATACCCCATATTCTGATCATGTGAAATCGTTGAGATACCGAGCGATTTTGAAACTTGGGCAGTGGCATCACCACTTTTATCATCTACCAAAATAACTTCATCAACAATATCGTGAGGGATTTCCTCATAAGTGCGCCGCAGAGTGCGTTCAGCATTATAGGCGGGCATGACGATAACAATTTTTTTTCCATTGTGCATATCAATATTCTTCAGCGCGGCGAGCATCACCCTTTACCCGCGCCACAGGATAACGAGTTTCATTAATTTCTATTTTGCTTTGGGCAGCGGCCATTAGATCAATATCGAGTTTATCGGCGATACGAATAAGATAAATCAATACGTCGGCTAATTCATGACTGACAGCTTGCTTTTTTTCGGGAGATAGTAACTGGCTTTGTTCTTCAGTGAGCCATTGAAAATGTTCAACTAATTCCGCTGCTTCTGCAATTAAAGCCATGGCGAGATTTTTGGGCGAATGAAACTGATCCCAGTCGCGCATGGCGGCAAATTTGGCTAGGCGTTGGCGTAATTTTTCTAAGCTGTCATTCATAAATCGCCGTCACCCGCCAATTCCAATCTTGCAGAGTCATTTCAACATGAACGGGATGATGCCCTAATTCTCCAAGTCTAATCGTGAAACGAGTCGGCGATTCAAAAAAGGCAAATGTCATCTTATCCCACAGTGGTCCAATTTGACGCAAACGCTCAAGTATCCAATTCGCATCTATCATCGTGTCCACCGCCGTATTGCCGAACATTTTTGCCCCTTCACGCATCATACCAGACAAAGGATTTTGTTGAGGCGCTAAATGGTTTATTTTCCATTCGAGGTTTTTTTTGTGATTTAGGCGAATCGTTTCAATATCGAGCAATTGGTTAAATGCGACTTGGTCATTATTTGCTACGGCGTTACTGAGTTGATACAAATGTACATAAGGCCATACCAAATAGGTCATAATGGCTAAAAATATCAATCCACTAAAATATTTCATATCAGTTATCAATTATCAGTTATCAAAAATTGCTTGTGAAAAATCCTATTTCTTTAAGAAATAGGATTTTTTTGACAAGATGTTTAAGGCTTTAATTGGAAGACGACACTTTGCGACCATTCAGTGGTTGCAATGGGCGTACATTTTTAGGATATACGCTTTGATATTGTGCCAATTGTTCGGCAGAAATGGACACTGGCTGTTTGAGTACCATCCATCTGACTCCTTCAGAGCAAGGCGGCGTTGTTAAGGAACCCTCAAAGGTATAATAATTTTTATCTTCGGGTAATAATTGATTAATATCGATCTGTGTCTCATGCTGTTGTGGTTCAGTCACCGTTTTAGGCATGACATCCCACAAGGTTTGAATCAAGGGATTGGCGGTTTCGCCTACTTCCAAAAGTACGGCGACAACGGCTAGCTGATCTTGGGCATTTTTATGTACCAGATGGATGACCATATCTGCCTGTTTGCCATTAATAGCCGCTTCGCTGGGGCTATGGGTGTGGAATTGCAACAATTGATACTCATCATCCGCGATTTTCAGAGTACCGCTTGCCGTCATCTTAATGGTATGTCCGTTGTTTTCGATAACCACTGGAATTGGGCTGTAATTAAATTCTAGGGGCGGCAAATCTGCGGTGACACTTTCAGTGATGTTAATTGGGGATTGTTGTTCACCTGTGCCACATAAAGCATATTCTTCAGATAAAGTGCCCCAATGACTTGGTCCCGTTTCTCCTTCATAACTCCAATGCGCCTTGTCATGGGCATGGCTGTGAGCCGTGTCGTTGTTGTTACAAGCAGTCAGTTGTAAGCAGAGAGCGGCTACTGTCGCTACAGCTAGTTTTTGATAGGACATTGTATTTATTACTCCTTATTTAATAGTTTTCCAAAGCTAACAAATCATCTATAGTTTCGCGCCGGCGCACCACCGCCACATCCTCACCATCAACCATCAACTCTACCGCTCTAGGGCGACTATTATAATTAGAACTCATCGTAAATCCATAAGCACCGCTAGTACGTACCGCTAATAAATCACCTTGACATAAAGCTAATGGTCTATTTTTTCCGATAAAATCTCCCGTTTCACAAATAGGACCAACAATATCGTAGTCTTGCACCACCTCATCTTGTCTTGGTTGCACGGGTAAAATTTCTTGCCAAGCATTATATAATGCAGGGCGCAGTAAATCATTCATGGCAGCATCAACAATGGCAAAATGTTTGTTCGCCGTTTTTTTGAGATATTCAACTTGAGTCAACAAAATGCCAGCATTAGCGGCAATCGCTCGCCCCGGCTCCACGATAATCTCAATAGTGGTATCGCCCAACACTTGATTAAGTGCCTCTACATACGCCTCCGGCTCAGGTGGCATTTTATCATCATAAGGGACCCCTAAACCGCCACCAATATCGATATGTTGTAAATGAATATCCTTGTCACGCAAACGCTCAATTAAAAGCATCAGCCGTTGCAAGGCATCCACAAAGGGTGTCGTTTCCGTCAATTGTGAACCAATATGGCAATCTATGCCAGTCACATCTAAATGTGGCAAACCGGCAGCCTCAGCATAGACTTGAGTCGCCATATCAATATCAATCCCAAATTTATTTTCTTTCAAACCCGTCGAAATATAAGGATGTGTTTTGGCATCAACATCGGGATTCACGCGGAGAGAGACGGGGGCACGTTTATCCATCTCGCCTGCGACTTGATTGAGGCGCTGCAATTCTGCCTGGGATTCTACATTAAAACACCGAATCCCCACCTCTAAAGCACGGCGCATTTCCGCTACCGTTTTCCCCACGCCAGAAAAAACAATTTTTTCAGGCAAACCGCCCGCCCGTAAAACCCGCTCCAATTCACCGCCTGATACAATATCAAATCCCGAGCCTAAACGGGCTAAAATATTTAAGACAGCGAGATTAGAATTGGCTTTGACGGCATAACAGACGAGATGTGGATGATTTTTGAATGCCCGATCAAAAGCGTACCAATGTCGCTCAAGAGTGGCGCGAGAATAGACATAACAAGGCGTACCATAAGTCTTAGCCAATGTGGTTAAATCCACCTCTTCGGCATATAATCTGCCATCACGATAGTTAAAATAGTCCATATAATCGTTAATATTTGTGCTTTTTGTCTTGTTTTTCTGGAGCTTGTATTGATTTATCCACCTGGGGCACGGGGCGTATTAAGTCACCTTTTTGACCACAGCCCAGAGTGATGAAAGATATTCCTATTAGTGTGGATAATAAATAAATTTTCACAACTCATCTCCCGTCCAAACTAAAGTTTGGACTCCTTAATAAGTGTAAGTTTTAAGGCGATTTCGCCAGCCCACTAACCAGTGAGATTCATCTTTAGGAGCATTTTTTATACGGCGTTTGAGGACATAATCAGCCGCCAGAACAAACTCAGCTATCGCATTATCCGAATTGCCAGACATATTTTCTAATACCTGCAACAATCCCCAACCTTCTCCTTGATAACGTTCTTTTTCTGAAGTGCCATCACCTTTGAAATTAACATAATCGATTATGGCATAAATACCCATTGGGGTTTGCGCTACCCGCTCAAATTGTTGACGCACATAAGTACGTTGTTGTCTCGTGGGCAAAACGGCCATCATTTTCGGCAAAGCTTGCTTCAAGCGTTTGATGATAAACTGCACTTGAAAGGGGATGGTGTCTTTAAGCAACTTGCGTAAACTTCGCATTTTGCGACTGTTTATATTTTTATAGAAATCCTCATGGGAATTCCAAGGACAATCGGGCGTATTTTGTAACCAGTTTGGCAATTCAACTTGTTGCTGTTGCAAAAACTCAAGGAATTGTGGAAATTGTTCATCATCAGCTTGCTTGATGCCTGCCGGATACCAGATAAAATGACCGATACCCAATGAGGCAAAATTCTGATCCTTATCCCAAAAAGTAAGGTTTTTTTCCTTGCCGGCTCCCTCATTCATCCAAATTTTCTGTCCGATCGATGCAGCATCATTTTTATTGATGAGCTGATTTTCCTGAGTGGCAATCTCTGGTGTTGTTTTTTTTATTGTACTACTACTACAAGATGAGAACATGATAGCAGCTAAGAGTGCTAAAAAAATCGTTTTTGTAGTCATCTCTGTGAGTCTCCGTAAGTCATGGCTGAAATAAACGAATAAAAAACCTTTCAAATTTTATGCCAGCCTTCCAAGATAAATCTTGGACTCCTAGTACATTGTCAAGCTTGTTTTTATGAGTAATGTTGCGTCCTACGCACCTTTTGGGGCCTCACTGGTGCGTAGGACGCACCCTACAAAACAACATTGACAGAGTACTAGTCGAGTTTAAAATTTTCTATGACAATAAATCCAAGCAGTGCGTTCATTATAGCCATTTTAGAAAAATGCTTTAAATCTTGTAAAGTTATTCTTGCCTCTACAATTTTTTTCTCTTTTAAAAAACGTTCTCGGGTTGTTCCTTTTAATAATGGCGTTGATGGTGTCAACCATTTATCTTCATACAAAAATGCCACATTGGCTATACTGGTATCTGTCACGAGACCTTTTTTGATAATTAAAATATCATCAGCTTGCCCTTTAAATCTCAGCAAACGGTTTAAATTGTCTCGGTTGACATATTTAAAATCGTAGGCAATGTTATCATCCTCTATCACTTTAAAAGTTTGAAAGTGTCTTGGTTTATAGTGACTATATTCAACCTTTTCTATCGTTTTTGAGTAGATAACTCTACATCTTTCACTTTGTGATGGGGCGATAATAAAATTATTGAGATCAATTTGATCATGGGCATTAAATAAAATTTGTCTGGCATGGTTTAGCCGCTCGTTGTGAAAGGCTAAAAACGGGGCCATCCCGTTGACGATTTTGATCGTTTCTAAGAGCTTGTTCATGTTTTTAACAAAACAAACGATAATCAACCATGAATTTTTCAGCCGACTTTTTGCCGACCACTTGGTTATGGATGAGCCATTTTTTGTATGCGTCTTTATTAATTTGGGCGGTATGGAAAGCACCTTGGTATCACCTAAAAAATTCTCAAGATACCCATGTACTCTTAGCAAGTTGCGTCATTTTGTGGTTAGTTTGGCGCAATGGCGCTGGCGTGACTCCGGGCATGGAATTTCACTTGCTACTGGTAACAACAATCACCTTAATGTTTGGTTGGCCCTTTGCTATTCTCTGTGTCAGTCTTGCCCAATTGGGATTAACCATAGAGGGACAAGCGGATTGGGCCACTTATTCGCTCAATACCTTGTGTAATGGAATAATACCTGTCTGGATCACATATGGCATGTATTGGTTGGCCTATACATGGCTACCCAGACATTTTTTTATCTACATTTTTGTCACTAGCTTTGCAGGGAGCGCACTGGCCATGTTAGCAAGCCGCTTGTCTGGCTTAAGCATTTTGTTGAGCAGTGGGACTTATAGTTTGACAGAGTTGGGCGATGAGCCGTTATTTATCATTATCATGCTATTTCCAGAAGCATTCACTAATGGCCTAGTGATGACAGTGTTGGTGACATATCGTCCACAATGGGTTAGCAGTTTTAGTGATAAGCATTTTTTATACGGCAAATAAAAAATAAAAAAAAAAATAAAAAAAAAAGCTTGCAATGTTCAAAGAAAGTCTGTATTATCCTCATCCGTTGATGCGAGGTGGAGCAGTCTGGCAGCTCGTTGGGCTCATAACCCAAAGGTCGTAGGTTCAAATCCTGCTCTCGCTATTATTTTATTTTTCAAGTTTCAAATTGATGCGAGGTGGAGCAGTCTGGCAGCTCGTTGGGCTCATAACCCAAAGGTCGTAGGTTCGAATCCTGCTCTCGCTAAAGTTCCAAAAAAGCGCTGTTACTTAATAACAGCGCTTTTTTTTTGTCGATAATTCAAGCACTGTTTTGCTCCCACCCAAGCCATTTTCTTCCTCTCATTTGAAAGTTTGTTAAAACTAAATATAATTATGATGAAAATGAAAAAAATTTCGTTACTATCACTACTATTACTTTTTGCTACTGAGAGCCCTGCCCAATATGACGATGACAGAAACACCATCAAATTATCGCCACAGGTGCGAATCATTGAACGGGAACAGACTATTCCCACCATTCCAAGGGGATTGATACAACAATTTATTAGCCAGCCTAAATTCATCAACGATGACGAAATTGAAAATGCTGGCTATGTTATAGCTAATGCCAATCAATCACTATTATCAACAGAAGGCCATAAAATTTATGTCAGTAACCTTGATGAAGGGACAAAAGGCGATCAGTATATCATCCTGCGTCTTGGACAAACCTATCGCAGTCCATTAGAAGATGAGGTACTGGCTCAAGAGGCTATTTATCTTGGAGAAGCGGTACTCGAAATAGCTGGTGAGCCTGCCATGTTAAACATAACAAAAGCTAACCGTGAAATTAAATTGGGTGATCGTTTGCTGCTCAAAAAACAGCAAGCTATTTTCTATGAAGATTTCCATCCTCATTCTCCAACGAGCCTAGAAAATGCCTACATCATTGCAGAGGCTAATGGAACCTTAGTCATCGGTAGATATCAAGTTGTTATTATTAACAAAGGCTTAGAAGATGGAATAGAAGTCGGTCATCTGTTAGCGGTTCATAAAAATAGCCGCAAAATTATTGATCGCATCGTCTCTGAAGACGAAGTCACCTTACAAAAACAACACGCAGGCACTTTGCTGGTGTATCGCGTATTTGATCGCATCAGTTATGCCTTAGTGATGACATCAAGATTGCCAATTAGTGTATTTGATCAAGTCAGTGTCCCTTGATCCTCCCCTGTCAAGGGCAACCACAAGGGATTGCCCCTACATAATCTAACGGTTTGTAGGGGCAATCCTTTATGGTTGCCCTCGGAGTAAGTATCCCTTGAGCCAAAAACCCCCTGAAGAAGAATACTGGCTGGCTTTAGCGCGTGCTCCAGGCGTTGGACCAGTCAACTTTGTACGTCTGATCAAACATTTTGGAGAACCGCGTAGCGTGTTTGAGGCGGGGCTCTCTGAATGGCAAGCTTTTAAGATAAAAGGAGCATTGCTTAATTATCTGCAAGACCCTAACTGGCAGGCCGTCGAAAAAGATATGCAATGGTTAGCACAACCGGGCAATCATTTACTAACCCTACATCATCCAGACTATCCCCCTTTGTTGCGCGAAATTCATAGTGCGCCCCCACTCTTATTTATACGCGGCGACTGTACATTACTCGCCAGTAAACAACTGGCGATAGTCGGGACACGTCATCCCAGCGCTGAAGGTGAAAAGACGGCCCGAGAATTTGCCGAATATTTATCTCATCAAGGCTTCACCATCACCAGTGGCATGGCATTGGGCATTGATGGTGCCAGCCATTGGGGTGCATTAGCGGGTACAGGTAAAACCATCGCTGTCTCCGGCACAGGCTTAGATCGGGTTTATCCGCCACAACACCGTGAACTGGCCCATAAAATTATTGAAACCGGGGCACTCATATCGGAATTTTCGATCGGCACTACCGTGAGACGTGAAAATTTTCCACTCCGTAGTCGTATTATTAGCGGCTTGAGTTTAGGCACCTTGGTTATCGAAGCCCCAGAACGCAGCGGAGCGCGATACGCAGCCCGCCATGCGATTAAACAGGGGCGTGAAATATTTGCCATTCCAGGCTCTATTCATAATCCCTTAGTAAAGGGCTGCCACCAATTA
This sequence comes from Thiotrichaceae bacterium, assembly GCA_026991885.1. Classification (GTDB taxonomy): domain Bacteria; phylum Pseudomonadota; class Gammaproteobacteria; order Beggiatoales; family Beggiatoaceae; genus Thiomargarita. The sequence goes on along the minus strand of JALXAQ010000060.1, from coordinate 3,396 downwards.
ATAAAAGAGGGTGCCAAATTGGTGGAAACGGCTGCTGATATTCTTGAAGAATTAAAGATTTATCGCCCCCCCCCTCCCGAAATAGCCATTGAAAATCCCAAATCGCCTACCAATTCAACGGAGATAGCGCCCAAATCGCCAACCGAGAAAGCTGAGACGAAAACCAGCGATTTGGATAGCGAATATGCGCGTTTATTAGAGTATTTAGAAGCTGGTGCCAACTCAATTGACAATTTAGTTGAACAAACTGGATTGACGGCGGGAGAAATTTCGTCCATGCTTTTAATACTTGAACTGCGCGGACTAGTAGCGGTCCAACCGGGCGGCCTCTATGCGCGATCGTGAAAAAACAAAAACGTTTTCAAAAAAGAAAAGAGGACAATCGTGAGTAAATTAGTCGTCGTTGAATCTCCTGCTAAAGCCAAAACCATCAAAAAATACTTGGGTAAAGATTTTGAAGTCTTAGCTTCTTTCGGACATGTGCGAGAGTTACCACGCAAAAATGGGGCCGTCGATACCGCGCATGATTTTGCCATGGAATATCAACTGATTAAAAGAAATGCCAAGCATGTCGAAGCGATAGCGGCTGCCGCGCAGCGTGCCGATACCTTATATTTGGCGAGTGATCCGGATCGTGAAGGCGAAGCGATTTCTTGGCATTTATATGAAATCCTTAAAGATAGGCAAATCATACAAAATAAAACCGTCTATCGCGTCGCCTTTCACGAAATTACTCAACACGCCATCCAAGATGCTATTGCTAACCCCACCCAATTGTCGATGAATTTGGTCAATGCCCAACGGGCACGATTGGCACTGGATTATTTGGTGGGATTTAATCTATCACCCGTGTTGTGGAGAAAAATCCGTTCAGGACTTTCCGCAGGGCGCGTACAAAGTCCCGCATTGCGTTTAATTGTTGAACGTGATCAAGAAATTGACAAATTCAAACCGCGTGAATATTGGACGGTTGAAGCCACTTGTAACAAAAAGCAGCGAAAATTTACAGGCAAATTGAATTCATTTGAGGCTAAAAAAATCACCCAATTTAGCGTGACAAATGAGGAGCAAGCCACCCAGATCAAAACCACGCTGCTACAGCTTGCCGACGGCAAATTACAAGTCACCAAGGTTGATAAAAAACAACGCAAACGTCAACCCTCCGCCCCGTTTACGACTTCAACGCTGCAACAAGAGGCGGCGCGTAAATTAGGATTTACCACCAAACGCACCATGCAGATTGCTCAACAACTGTATGAAGGCATAGACATTGGTAACGGCGCCGTGGGACTCATTACCTATATGCGGACAGACTCTGTGAATTTGGGGACTGATGCCATTGCAGAAATCCGCGAAGTGATTAGCGAGCGTTATGGCAAAGACAATTTGCCTAAAAAACCACGCCAGTATAAAACCAAAGCAAAAAATGCTCAGGAAGCGCACGAGGCGATACGTCCTACATCGGCTAAAAGCATACCTTCCGACATCAAAACATTTTTGAAGCCCGAACAATTGAAGCTCTACACGCTGATTTGGAATCGCACTATCGCTTGTCAAATGATTCATGCCACACTGAACACTGTTGGCGTTAATTTAGCGTGTGGCGAGGGAAATATCTTTCGAGCGACGGGCTCTACCTTAGTCAATCCTGGTTTTATGGCAGTCTATCAAGAAGGGATAGACGACAAAAAGGGCGACGATGAAGATGAAAAAATGCTACCGCCACTTGAAGTTGGAGAATGGATCAAGCTCAAAGAGATTCGCACCGACCAACATTTTACTGAGCCGCCACCGCGTTTTTCTGAAGCCAGTTTAGTGAAAAACTTAGAAGAATTTGGCATCGGGCGCCCCTCCACTTACGCATCTATTATTTCCACACTTCAACAGCGTGAGTATGTGGTACTGGAGAAAAAGCGCTTTATCGCCACCGATACTGGGCGCGTCGTCATAAAACTGCTGACGGGGCATTTTAGCCGCTATGTTGATTATGACTTTACGGCGAAATTAGAAGATCAATTAGATGCGATCTCTCGTGGAGAGCAAGAATGGGTACCCTTAATGCACAAATTTTGGGAAAAATTCAAAGCATTAGTTGATGAAAAGATGCAAACGGTGCAACGTAAAGACATAACAAGCGAAGAGCTAGATGAAGCTTGCCCGAAATGTGGCAAGCCACTGACTAAACGCCTCAGCAAGCGGGGACATTTTATTGGTTGCACGGGTTATCCCGATTGCGATTACACGCGCAATCTTGAAGGGGGCAATGAAACATCAGTAGAGGCTAGCACGCCTGAAGTGGTAGAAGGGCGTACTTGTCCGGAATGTGGTTCAAAATTGCATATTAAACCCGGGCGTTACAGCAAATTTATTGGCTGTAGCAATTATCCTAAATGCAAATTTCAAGAACCGTTGGAAAAACCGGTTGATACAGGGGTACAGTGCCCCATTTGTAAAAAAGGCACTTTAACCAAGAAAAAATCCCGTTATGGAAACTTTTTCTACTCGTGTTCCAGCTACCCCACTTGTAAATATGCCATTTCCAACGAACCGATAGCGGGCCCCTGTCCGAAATGTGAATGGCCGATTTTAATGCTGAAAACGACGAAGCGGCGGGGTACTGAAAAACTTTGTCCGCAAAAAGAGTGCGATTATGTGGAACAGGTAGAAACAACAAAATCGTAAGGAACGTGCATAAAACAACTAGGGCAACCATAAAGGATTGCCTTCCGAGGCAAAAGTTATTTTTTTCTCGTTCCTGCGCTCATCGAGCCGACACATTCTCGGCTCGGCTGGCAGAACTGATAGTAATATGATAACCATAATCTACCAGTATATCCGTTGAGATGTCAGATGCTAATTTTCCCATCGTTATTTCTCTATCCTCATCTTCTGGCATGACACATTACCCAAAGAATTAACGGGATAAACACCACTTTCGATAATATCCACCAAATCAATTTCAGGATATTGTTGCTTTAAGTGGTCAAAAAGCTGATGGCTCAATTCCTTCTGTTTAAGATTAATCATTTTTCTATCTCCTTGGTGATATTTTTTCTTTGACACGGTTCTTGATTCATAATCGGCATCGTCTCTTACCCGTTGTAAATCCATCAAATAGGACTTTAGGTGGCTTGGATAGACTTTACGTCGTCGAATTAACTCTGTGGCAAATAGACTTTGCGCTGCACTATGACTGGTACTCTACTCATATAAGCACTTTGAAAATTAATGAAAAGGAATATACTGACATTAATGAGCACTGGGATTTGGCCGATTCTGCTGACAGCTAAGAGCCTGTTTGAGTTCTTTTTTAGAATAAGACAAAATTAATAAATAATTGTTTTAAAAGGGAAAAAGAATGATATAATGTTTCTTGATTTGAGTTTATTTTTTCAA
>JALXAQ010000059.1 GCA_026991885.1 Thiotrichaceae bacterium | reverse complement strand
ATTATTCTGTTTTAAAATCTTTTCTATACTAAGTTTAATTTTATCTATATTTACTTCTCAAACACTTTTTAAAAAATCTATCAATTCTTTTACAAGTATTTCTGGTGCAGAAGCTCAGCTAGATATTCAAATTTTAATATTTTTTTAGTATTTAATGAAATACTAATAATAAATTGAATGAAGTGTAAATTTGTAAGAACTCGCTCTGTTAACTAGATAGGGCTCTAAGATTTATAGACTCACATTTAATTAATTTATAGTATTACTTTTTATATAATTATTATTATTAATGGAATTGAATAGATATAATGCTTGTTGGAGTCGGCCAGATTTATCTTGGACGCCTTTAAACTGAAATACTATCGTTAGTCACAAGGAGATATTGATGAATACAGAACTGATTGGACAAAGCTGGGACAAACTGGCTGATCAACAGGATGCAATGGTGCAGACGTTTTATGAGCGCCTGTTTGAGCAGCATCCGAACTACAAATCACTTTTTCCAGAGTCCATGAGCCGGCAAATGGAAAAAATCGTGAAAACTCTAACCTTTGTCGCTAGAGTGAATGCGCCTGAAATCGTACAGACACGTCTACTGAAGTTGGGTTATAAGCACCGTCAATACAATTTGAAACGGGAAGATTTCTTGAACTTCAAGCGGGTTTTCTTGGAAGTGTTAGGGGAATATTGCAGTAAACATTGCCCTGATGTTTGGACTGAAAACTGTGTGCAAGCTTGGCATAAAGCCTTTGATGAACAGATCATTCCCTACCTGACGCAAGGTCTGGAGCAGAAGATGACTCATTCTGAAAAGATGAGAATCATCAATATGCAAACAGGAGCGGGAAATCAACTGTTAGGTACTGTGGTTAGTATCAAACAAGATGTTCTGTTTGCTGAAGTCACACTTAAACTCGATGGAGGCGATCAGATTGTTGCACTTATTACTGCTGAAGCCTTGAGTAAGTTAGGTTTCACAGAAAACAGTCCAGCTTATGCTCTCATCAGAAATTCTGATGTTATGCTGGCGCATGCGGATACTGCTCTGACATTCAGTAGCCGAAATCATTTTTGTGGCAAGGTTATTAAAACCCAAAGTGGCGCAATTAATGCCATGGTGACGCTGCAACTTAAAAGCGGCAATACTTTCCAAGCGCTTGTGAGTCAAAAAAATATCACTGATTTAGATATTAAGGAAGGTGAAAAGATGTGTGCTGTTTTCAGAGCCACTGATGTGATTTTAGCTGTTGAGAAAGGACTTTAAGGTTTATCAAGCTAATCAGCTAATCCAAAATATCAAAAAAATCCTATTTCTTTAAGAAATAGGATTTTTCATACCGCAATATTTTCATTTAAAGTGCGTCTAGTCTAATGTATTCAGTTATGCTAAACTTAATTATGAATTTGTACCTTATTTAATGATTGATTGCTCAAGTTGTGTATATTAGATTTGTCAGTTAGCTGATATATATCTAGGAGATCATAAATGAAAAAATCTATCCGCATAACATTTCTGCTTCTCATACAGGCAGTGCTACTTCAAGCCGTGCAAGCGAAAAGCATTCTGAAGGAGACGCATCAAAATTGGGACTCAAGAGTGATTGTGAACAACGGGCAAGTGGAGGTATTTCGCGCCTTAACAACCTACGCCAAGGACGATGATTACGTCGTGCTAGTATTCGACAGGTCACCACAGGAATGCGACACTCAGTTCATCTCAATGAATGTGGTATTACCGGACCCTGCACGAACGACATACGATTCCAAAGCATTTTTTGGTGCGTTGCGTGTTGATAGGAAGCCCCTCCATAGAATTAACTACACAATGAGGGTCGAGGCAGGGCAGGAAGTGGCATTTCTCTCCTTGACTAACTTTGAAAACCAGGAAAGCATTTTGGATGAACTGGTTAATGGCTATACTGTTCGGTTTAAACTAAGCGTCGGCTCTGATGAGTTGTTCCTCAACTTTTCATTGTTGGGATTTACAGCCGCGTCGAGGAGGAGCTTGAAAATGTGTCTAGCATTTAACCGAGAAAAATCCGACAGAGATTATTTTCGCTAAGGCACTATAGTCGAATTGGCATAAAATATTTTGGAGTCCACCTTCGGTTTGGCTAGACTAAGCGAGTACCAAACCGAAGGTGGACTCCAAGTCCGTCCAGCAAAGCTGATTTTGCGTTTTAGTGGTATTCCACCAAAATCAACTAGAATTGTAGTGTGAAATTTTAATATTAGACTTGTCCGTGAATAAAAAGTCAAAACCAGACCTGGCAGGTTAAACCCAAACCTGCCAGGTCAAAATCAAAAGCCGTAGCAGTGTTGTGACTTTGACCTGGCAGGTTTTCTTTTCAACCTGCCAGGTCTGGTTTTGATTTTGATTTTTTATTGACGGACAAATCTATTATATATAAATCAATTTATTTAGTGCAGCCCTGAAAAGAGTACAGCGACTGTCAGACAACGAATAAAACATTTTACAAATCATGAGCTAAATGATTTTTAATCACAATTCAACCAGTGCCGAAATAATAGGGCAAGTTTCTGAGGTTTTTTGTGATTCACAAGATTTAATCAAATCTCTAAGTACCTGAGAAATTGATTGCAAATCATTGATACGTTTTTCAATCAAAGCCAGCTTTTGCCGAGCTAATTCTCTGGTTTCCAAACAGTTCCCATCACCTAGTTTCAATAACACGCCTATTTCTTGCAGCGTAAAGCCAAGATTTTTTGCCCGTTTTATAAAATGGATGCGAGAGATTGTCTCTATTGGATAATATCGGTATCCGAAGGCTGGTTTTTCTGGCTCTTGAATTAGCCCTCGTTTTTGGTAGTACCGAATCGTTTCAACATTTACTCCTGCTTGTTTAGCCAGCCTTCCAATTGTCAGGGATGGAGAGATTTTTGTCGTCATATATAAATTCCTTTCAAAATCGCTTGACTCTGTACTATAGTACGGAGTTTAAACTGCACCCGTCTTTTAAGTTTAGGAGAGTTGCTATGAAACAGGTGAATGGTGTTAAGCAAGTTTCTGTGTCTTTTAAAGATAAACAAGCTGTTGTCATTTTTGATAATGAGAAAACTAATATCAAAGCACTGACTCAGGCGACAACTAATGCGGGTTATCCATCTGTTGTCAAAAAAGCTGTTTGTGAGGCTGACAAAGCTTGTGCGGAGCAGAAAACTCGGCGTAATCAGCGAATCATATTTTGGGTGATTTCCGTTTTGCTAATCGCTTTGATGACATTCCCTTGGTATGCCTCGCTATTTTTTAATTAAGCTATAAAAAAAAACAATAAGATGAACCATTGTAAATCTTGCGCTCCATTGAAGGTTGCGATTATAGGTAGCGGTTCAGCGGCTTTTGCTTGTGCTATTAAGGCGGCTGAAATTGGCGCAAAAGTCACCATAATTGAAACCAGCACCTTGGGCGGTACTTGTGTCAATGTCGGCTGCGTTCCTTCTAAAATTATGATTCGCGCGGCTCATCTCGCCCATCTCGCTCAAAATAATCCATTTAATGGCATTCGCAAACTTTCTCCCCAACTTGATCGCGCACAACTTGTCGCTCAACAACAGTCTCGCGTTGAAGAGTTGCGCTATGCTAAATATGAGAGTATTTTGCGGAGTAATCCTAATATTGACCTGATTCAGGGTGTTGCTAGTTTTGAGGAGCCATATCGCTTAAGCATTATCCAAGCAGATGGTTCAAAAAAGACAATTGAGGCTGATCGTATTTTGATAGCGACTGGTGCTAAGCCGATGATTCCTGCTATTTCTGGATTAGCAGATACTCCTTATTGGACTTCCACCGAAGCCCTCATTATTAAAGAGTTGCCACAACATTTATTGGTTCTCGGTGGTTCAGTTGTCGCGCTAGAATTGGCACAAGCATTTCGGCGGCTTGGTTCTAAAGTGACTTTATTGGCGCGTAGTACTTTACTATCGAAAGAAGATGCAGATATTGGAACTGGCTTGGAAAGCATTTTGGCTGATGAGGGTATAGATGTTTTTACTCATACGGTGCCTGAAAGTATTCATTTTGATAATCAAGAATTTGTGCTAAAAACATCTGAGGGTGAATTGCGTGGTGATCGCTTATTAGTAGCTACTGGGCGAGAGGCTAATATAAGTCAATTAGGACTTGATAAAGTTGGGATTAAAACCGAGGCGCGTAGAGATGGAAGAATTATCATTGATAAGCAAATGCGAACTTCTGTAGAACATGTTTATGCGGCTGGCGATTGTACTAATCAACCACAATATGTTTATGTTGCTGCTGCGGCTGGCACTCGTGCAGCGATAAATATGACTGGTGGCGAAGCGAGTTTAGATTTATCTAGGATGCCAGCGGTTGTTTTTACTGATCCGCAAGTTGCAACGGTGGGGCTTAGCGAATTAGAAGCAAAACAACAAGGCATTGAAGCTGAGAGCCGGACATTGACTTTAGAGAACGTTCCTCGGGCTTTGGCGAATTTCGACACGCGCGGTTTTATTAAACTGGTAGCAGAGAAAAATACGGGTAAATTGCTGGGTGCTCAAATTTTAGCAGCAGAAGGCGGTGAGATTATCCAAACCGTCGCATTAGCCTTGCACAACAAGATGACTATTCCAAGCTTAGCTGAGCAATTATTTCCTTATTTGACTATGGTTGAGGGTTTGAAACTTTGCGCCCAAACTTTTAGTAAGGATGTTGGGCAATTGTCTTGTTGTGCTGGTTGAGTTTTAGGTTTTCTTAATACAATAATAAACAAAATTCAATACTTTTGCTCCTAAAATGGAGTCCAAAGCTTTAGCTTTGGACTTATTTTCGGACAAGTCTATTAATGATCTCCACTCCCAATATTGTGCCGAATCCGATACTCATTAGGCACCTTTTGTGTATCAGCTAGCCTAACCTAAGAGTGCCAAACAAATTAGTAATATAGACATCTTAATCTACTTGTTCATTTTATATCTCCGTTTTTGGTTGCGGCTCAACAGCAAACCACTTATACAAAGCCGGAATCACCAATAAAGTCAACACAGTTGAAGTAATTAACCCGCCCATTACAACGGTGGCTAATGGACGTTGCACTTCGCTGCCAGTACCTGTTGAATATAATAAAGGCAACAAACCTAATGCCGTTGTCAACGCTGTCATCAACACAGGGCGAATCCGTAAACAGGCACCCTTAATCGCCGCTTCATCTATGGCTAAACCTTCTGAAACCAATTGATTTAAATAAGTGACAAGTACCATGCCATTGCCCAAAGCAATCCCAAATAAAGCAATAAATCCCACTGATGAAGGCACTGATAAATTTTCTCCCCCTATCCACAATGCTACAATGCCGCCCACTAAAGCTAATGGGATATTAAGCAAAATTAAAATCGCGTTTTTCACCGAATTAAAACTGGAAAATAATAAGAAAAAAATCATAAGCAAAGTAATAGGCACTACCACCATCAACCGTTTATTCGCTTCTTGCTGTAAACGAAATTGCCCGCCCCATGTCACCAAATAACCAGGGGGTAATGTTACATTTGCCGCAATCTGTTCTTGTGCCTCTTTTACAAAGGAGCCTATATCTCGTTCAACCACATTCGCTTGGATACTGATAAAACGCTGATTATTTTCACGGGTGATTTGCCTAGAGCCGATAATTTCATTAATTTCAACTAATTGACTCAGCGGAACTCTAACCCCAGATTCAGATTGAATCACAATTTTTGCAATCTTTTCTTTGGTATCACGGTATTCAAGCGGATAGCGCACTAAAATGTCAAAGCGCAAGGTGCCTTCAAAAATAAACCCGGCTTCCGCCCCACCCACAGCAGCTTGAATCACAGATTGGACATCCGACACATTTAGCCCATAACGCGCAATGGCTTCTCTATTAACCTTCATTAAGAGTTGTGGCGCACCAATGACTTGATCAACTTGTACATCTGCGGCTCCCGTTACCTGTTGCACAACAGCAGCAATTTCATCAGCTTTTTCTTTTAAACTAGAAAGCGGAGCATCAGCAAATAATTTGATCGCTAGTTCAGCGCGTACTCCTTCTAATAATTCATCAATTGTTGCCGCAATGGGCTGGGTAAAATTCAGCGTAATTCCCGTGATTTCGCCTAATTCTTCACGTATTTTGCCTAATAAGGCTTCTTGAGAATTAACACGCCATTTTTCTTTTGGTTGCAAAATGATGTACATTTCAGCACTATTAACTGGATCAGTATGAGCACCTACCTCGCCGCGCCCAATTCTGGAAACAACTTCAGTAATTTCAGGAATTAACAATAATCGCCTTTCTACCATCATCGTTAATCGCTTACTTTCAGTTAGCGCAATCGACGGTGCCATTGTAAGCCGCAACATAATCGTGCCTTCCTGTAAAGTCGGCGTAAATTCTGAACCAAGACGCGGAAAAATCACAATACCAAGGAAAATCAAACCGAGTGCTAGACTCACTGCGAGAGCGCGAAAATGCACAAATAGGCTAACAATCGGTTTATAAATAAAAAACAGTATCCGCAGCAATAAGCCTTCTTTTGTCTGGACTGGTGGGCGCATGAATAAATAAGATAAGACGGGTGCTAATAACATGGCAAAAATCAGTGAGCCAAACATGGATAATGCCACCGTATAGGCTAAGGGGCGGAAAGTTTTTCCTTCAACTCCTTGCAAAGTGAACAAAGGCAAAAACACCACAATCACTATTATCACCGCAAATAAAATAGGACGCGCCACTTCTTGACAAGCTGCTAATACAATTTCCAAGCGTGAAGCCTGAGTCGATTGCCGCAATAAACGCTCAACATTTTCAACAATGACAATAGAACCATCTACCATCATGCCTATAGCAATGGCTAATCCGCCAAAAGACATCAAATTAGCCGAAATCCCAAAATAGTGCATTCCTAACATAGCAAATAGAACTGAAAAAGGAATGGAAATGGCAACAACTAAACTTGGACGAATACCTCCCATAAATAGCATTAAGACAATTACAACTAAAATAATGCCTTGCATGAGTGCATCTGTTACCGTTTGGACACTGGCTTGTACCAAAGTTTTTTGTTCATAATAGGGAACGACTTTTAACCCTTTGGGCAAAATCTTATTGATTTCCTTAATTTTGTCTTCAACTCGCTCAATGACGGTAGATGAATTAGTGCCAAATAATTTAATCGCCATGCCAGCAATGACTTCATCAATTCCATTGCGAGTTTGTAATCCGCGTCTAACGGCTCCACCTATTTTAATATCCGCTAATTGTCGCAAATAAACGGGTGTACCTTGTTCAGAAGTGATGACTATTTTATTTAAATCAGCTATTTTATCCACTAACCCCACTGAACGCACTACAAATTCCTCACCGTTTTTCTCCAAAAATTGTGCGCCAACGTTTAAATTGTTCGCCCTAATTTTTTCGATGACTTCAGTGAGAGTGACGTTATAACGCAACAGTGCTTCTGGACGAATGACGACATGGTATTGTTTTTCATAGCCGCCAATGCCTAAGACTTCTGTTACTCCGGGCACGGTTTGCAGATTGAACTTCACAATTCGATCATGAATCGTGCGGAGTTCTTCAAGGCTACGTTGCCCACCCGTTTCATCACGCAAATAGTAAAACAATATCAAGCCCATACCAGTTGAAATTGGCCCCGATTTAGGATCACCAAAACCATCAGGGATTTGTTCTCTGGCTTCTTGTAAACGTTCATTAACTAGCTGGCGAGCAAAATAAATATCCATGCCATCTTCAAAATAAACATTCACGACAGATAAGCCAAAATTGGAAAT
>JALXAQ010000058.1 GCA_026991885.1 Thiotrichaceae bacterium | reverse complement strand
AGGGTGCGTAGGACGCACCCTACAAATATATAATTATTTCAATAACTTATATATTTTTTCTAAAGGAGTGCGCGAGGCAAAGGAACGAGTAATTACCGTTTCCGTTTCAATTGACTAATCAAAAGCCTTACCCAGTAATAAAATACCCGTAACTTATTAACAGTTTGGCGTGACAAGAATCTAAGAGACATTTTTTTCAACTTATTGAAAATAATATAATTATCATCATGTCCGAGGGAATCTGTCACCCCAGATACCGCATAAATAGACTTTGGATTCATGGAAAAATCTCCCGCCTTTTTTTGGTTAAGGTGCGGACTGTAATAAGCATCGGGCATCCATATTTTTGGCCAGCGTTTCTGCATGAACTCTATTTCCAGAGCAACACGCAGTTTTTGTGAAGGGGTATCTATTTCTCCCCGGCTCATAGATTCATAGTGATATAACAAAACCTGCGGCAAAACCACATGTCTATAACCCTGCTTTAAGAGTCTTAAGCAAAAGTCTACATCATTACCAGCCACAACAAGTTGTTCATCAAAGCCATCCACTTTTTCCCATAAGCTTCGCTTAATCATCAAACAAGCACCCGTCACAGCAGAATAGTTTGCCACAAAGCTTAGACGATCAAAATAACCAGAACTTTGCAAGGGATAATTCAAGTGACTGTGTCCAGCAGTACAGTCAATACCGCAAATAACGCCTGCATGTTGTATGGTGTTGTTAGAATATAACAGTTTAGAGCCGACGCAGCCAATGGCTTGACGCTGTGCATAACCAATCATTTCTTCTAACCAGTTGCGAGGGCTGATGAGTTCTGTGTCATTGTTCAATAATAAAATTATACTGCCTTGTGCCGCTTTGACTCCTTGATTAACCAGATAAGAAAAATTAAATGGACTAGGCTCTGAGTGGACTTTGAAACGAGCATTGCCTAATTTTTTCCTATATGAATCATATAATTGAAACGTTTTTGTCTCATGGCTACCATTATCCACTACAATGATTTCCCAATTGGGATAATCTGTTTTATCAATAATGGAATCCATGCAGGGTTTTAACAAATCCGCTTTATCTTTGCTTGGTATAATAATACTGACTAAAGGATTGTTTTTAACAGGATAATGCACAAGCACACGGTCATTTTTATTTAAGACAGCCTGTCCGCCTTCCCCTTCCCGATCCAGTGCCTCTTGCACCACTTTTAATCCAACTTGAATGGCATGATTTTGATGTGCGTTCCTAGAGAGACTATACTTGCGTCGGTGATACAAAATTTTTGGAATATGTTGGATAGCATCTGTTTTTTCTGTGACTCTCAGTGCCAAGTCCCAGTCTTGACTGCCTTCTGTGCCCAATCTGAAACCATCCATCAAAGTTTGACGGTAAACGCAGAGATGACCAATATACATTTGCCCTTTGAGTATTTCCGGTGCCCAGTTTGGTTTGAAAAAAGGCTGAACAAAACGCTGCTCATCCCATCCATCCTCATCAGAATAAATAAGATCAACCGATTCATTCGTTTTTTGATTTAAATGCTTAACCACCTCAAATAGGGCATCTTCTGTTAAAAAATCCTCAGACTCCAGTAGTGCCACAAATTCACCTTTTGCCAATGCCAACGCCTCATTAGTGGTTGCGGAAATCTGCCGCTTGCTATTGCAATAAGTCACTTTAATTTTTGTGGGATATTTTTTATGGTAAATTTCCAGCACCTGGCGCACTTTAGGGTTTGTTGAAGCATCATCAGCGATACAGAGTTCCCAATGTGGATAGACTTGTTTGATGACAGAATCCAGGCAGGCGCTTAAATAGGAAACCGGCGTGTTGTCAGTGGCTACCAACACACTGATGAGTGGCTGGTATTCAAAAGTCTTTAGCTCCTCACTTAATTTGACACAATCCTGTGCGAGATATTGATAGTTGATATTAGTCAAACTCATATTTTCATTTCTAATTGCCAAATTTGTGTTATTATCAGTTTTCCGTCGTACATGCTGGCAAGGAATCAAACTATGGGTTGTATATTAATAGTGGATGATTCAAAAACAGAAATCAAGTTTATAACAAAAATTCTTGAAAATATAGGTTATGAAGTAGATTATGCTTTGAATGGTGAAGAAGGTGTACAAAAGGCTAAAGCTCTCCAACCTGATTTAGTGCTTATGGATGTTATCATGCCCGGTAAAATAAATGGCTATCAAGCCACTCGCCAAATTACCAGCTCTCCTGATACTCAATCCATTCCGGTTGTGATTGTGTCTGGCTTAAAAACAGAACATGAGCGAGCTTGGGGAAAAATGATGGGTGCCAAAGGCTATTTAGGTAAGCCCTTTAAAAAAAATGAATTATTAGAAGTGATCAAAAAACAATTGAATCCATTAAAAAATTTAAATAATATTCAATCAACAACAATATTCAAGATTTAAACAACTTTCTCATGTCAAGCCTTGATTCACCCGTTAAAAGCTTTTCTATTCCTCATTTCCTCGAAACCTTATTAGGCATCTGCCCCCCGACGCAACGTTTGTGGATAGCATATAGCGGCGGCGTAGATTCTCATTTGCTATTGTACGCGCTGGCACAATTACGTCCGCAGTTTGATTTACGTGCTATTCATATTCATCACGGTTTACACGCCCAAGCCGATAACTGGGCAAAGCATTGTCAAGAAGTGTGCCAAGTCCTAGAAATCGCGTGTGAAGTGAAACGAGTCAAGGTCCGCCTTGCGCCTAGAGAAAGTCTTGAAGCTAATGCCCGTTTTGCCCGTTATGATGCGATTGGTCAATTACTGGCACCAGACGATGTTGTATTAACCGCACAACATGCCGATGATCAAGCCGAAACGCTATTATTACAATTATTGCGCGGTGCTGGTGTTGCAGGCTTAGCAGCGATGCCGCCAATCAGTCGTTTAGCTAAAGGTTGGCTCGTCCGCCCTTTGTTGGCATACACTCGTGCCCAATTACAGGATTATGCACGACAAGCCAATTTGCATTGGATAGAGGATAGTAGTAATGCTGATACTCGATTTGCTCGCAATTTTCTACGCCATGAAATTATGCCGCTTTTAGAGCAACGTTGGCCTCGTGTGAGTCATATTTTAAGTCGATCTGCCCGGCATCAAGCAGAGGCGGATGAGTTATTGCAAATATTGGCTCAAGAAGATTTGCAAACAGGGGGGACGCCTGAGCAGTTGTTTTTACCCGCATTATCTCGCCTCAAACCGGTACGACAGCGCAATGTTTTGCGATTTTGGATCAAAAAACTCGGATTACCCCTCCCATCAACGGTGCAATTGCAACATATTTTCACTGATATAGTCGCCGCAAAAGCAGATCGTCAACCCGTCGTCCGTTGGCGCGGTGGCGAGGTGCGTCGTTATCGTGACTTTTTATTTGCGATGCCTAACTTGCCCCCAGTGCCCAATCAAAATTTGATTTGGTCATTTCCTGAAACTCTGCCTTTACCATTGGGCGAATTAAGGGCTATACAAGGGGGAGGGCTCAAGCTAGAGTCGGGCACATCGTTACAAGTACGCTTTCGGCAAGGCGGTGAAATCTTTAATGGGCGTTCGGTGAAAAAGTTGTTACAAACGGCTGGCTTACCGCCTTGGCAAAGGCCATTTATTCCGCTGATTTATTTTGAAGAGACGCTGATTGCTATTCCCAATATCGGTGTGGCTGATGAATTTGTGGCACAAGCGGGGGGATGGGATATTCAATGGAACGAGGAAATTTATGACAAATAATCTATTTGAGGCTGCCTATCGCTGCATTATGGCAACAGATAGCAAGGTACAATTAAGTCAAACAACAGTACAAGCATGGCAAAGCAATCAATTAAACCTTAGCCCAAGCAAGCCACCCGTGCCCATTTTATCTCCTGGACTTCCCCCTTCATTATCTTTAGTTTCAGCGCGAGAAGTGCCAAAACGCACAACACTTTCGACACCAATGGGACAAGCGGCATTGTTACATGCTTTAGCTCATATTGAATTTAATGCTATTAATCTCGCATGGGATGCAATCTATCGCTTTCGTGACTTGCCAAAAGCGTTTTATGACGATTGGGTGAAAGTGGCGGATGAAGAAACAACACATTTCCTGTTACTACATGAACAATTACAACAATTAGATTATGTGTATGGTGACTTGAATGCCCATAATGGTTTATGGGAAATGGCGGTGAAGACGGCGCATGATGTATTAATCAGGATGGCATTAGTGCCGAGAGTGTTAGAAGCGCGTGGATTAGATGCCACTCCTCCGATTATTACTAAGTTGAAAGCACAAAAATTACAAACTTTGGTCGAAATATTACAACTCATTTTGGATGATGAAATTGGGCATGTGGCGATAGGCTCGCGTTGGTTTTTTTATTGTTGTGCTGAGCGGAATTTAGTGCCAGAGACGACTTTCCAGCACCTGGTAGCGGAATATTTTACGGGCGATATCAAACCCCCGTTTAATATTGAGGCGCGATTGGCGGCGGGCTTTAGCCAAGCAGAATTGGATCAGTTTGCTTAAAGTGCCAATCTCTGCGTAGGCGAATTACTAAATTTATTCGCCTACAGCAGATAAATTAGTCAGCCAACAAGAATTCGAGCAAAGCTTTTTGTGAATGCAAGCGATTTTCCGCTTGATCCCAGACGACACTTTGTGGACCATCAATAACCTCGGCACTGACTTCTTCACCGCGATGAGCGGGCAAGCAGTGCATAAATAAAGCGTCATATTTTGCCAAAGACATCAAATGACTATCAACTTGATAGGGCGCAAAGATTTGAACTCGCTTAGCATGTTCTTTTTCTTGCCCCATACTTGCCCAGACATCAGTGCTGACTAAATCAGCATTCCTAACGGCTTGTGCCGGATCGGTGCTGAGACTAACGTGATCTTTGAATTCTGCGACTAAATCAGCATTGGGTTCATAGCCAATGGGAGAAGCAATCGCTAATTCAAAGTCAAACTGATGAGCCGCTCGTATGTAAGAATGGCACATATTATTACCATCCCCTATCCAAGCCACTTTTTTGCCTTGGATACTCCCTCGATGTTCAATATAAGTTTGTATATCAGCCAATAATTGACAAGGATGGCATAAATCAGTTAAAGCATTGATGACCGGTACTTTGGCATATCTTGAAAAAAGTTCAATTTTTTCATGGGCATAAGTGCGTATCATCACACAATCAACCATACTTGATAATACTCGTGCCGTATCTTCAATCGGTTCGCCACGCCCTAACTGCGTATCAGCCGGAGACAGAAAAATGGCACTACCACCGCACTGTCTCATCGCCGTTTCAAAGGAGACACGGGTGCGGGTGGAAGATTTTTCAAAAATCATTGCCAATACTTTGTTTTTAAAAGGTTCATAGCATTTAGCCGCAGATTGCATGGCTTTAAGATCAATGGCACGCGCAATGAGCGTTTTGAGTTCATCTTTAGATAAATCCATTAAAGTGAGAAAGTGACGGAGCGCCATAAGCATATCCTTCAGAGTCAAGCAGGAAAATTTTCCCGAATTAAGTGGCTAAGAGTGGTCATGATGTCATTAGCTTGTGCATCGCTTAAAATCAGAGGCGGTAATAAACGGATGACGCGCTCGGCAGTGACATTGATTAATAATTGTTTCTCAAGCGCTTTATTCACTAATTCACGACAAGGTTTATCAAGTTCAATGCCAATCATCAAACCTTTAACACGAATATCACGCACTCCGCTTACGCCTTTTAAAGCAGTTGTCAATCCTTGAAGAAAATGTTCACCTAATGCTTGGGCGCGTTGTACCAAATTATTTTGTTCAATAGACTCAATCACCGCCAGTGCCACCCGACAAACGAGGGGATTGCCCCCAAAAGTAGAGCCATGAGTACCAGGCTGGAAAATCTCAGCCACTTTGCCACGCGCTAAACAGGCGCCGATGGGTACGCCATTGCCTAAAGATTTGGCAAGCGTTAACACATCGGGCAAGATGCCAGCGTGTTGATAGGCAAACCATTCACCCGTGCGCCCCATACCGGTTTGAATTTCATCCAGCATTAATAACAAATTATGACGATCACATAAAGCCCGTAGCCTTGTTAAATAATCAGCATCCGGGATAACAATCCCCCCTTCGCCAGTGATGGGTTCGACAAGCACGGCGACGACTTCTGGATGACGTTTGATAACCTCAGCCATTGCATCCACATCGTTGTATGGCACCCGAATAAATCCCTCAACGAGTGGCTCAAAACCGGCTTGTATTTTGGGATTACCCGTGGCACTCAAAGTTGCCAAAGTCCGCCCATGAAATGAGCCATCAGTGACAATCACCGTAGGCTGTTTGATATTAAGACTTTTATGCCCATATAAGCGAGCGATTTTAAGAGCTGCTTCATTTGCTTCTGCGCCAGAATTGCAAAAAAAGCTAGTCTCCATACCCGTTATCCGTACCAGCGCATCCGCTAAGGCTTGTTGATGAGCAATACCGTAAATATTGGAAGTGTGTAACAATTCATGAGCCTGTTCACAAATAGCCGCAGTAATAGCAGGATGGGCATGTCCTAAACCACAAACGGCAATACCTGATAAGGCATCCAGATAACGAATTCCTTGAGAATCCCATAGCCACGCGCCATCGCCTTTCACAAAAGTGATGGGCAATCGGGCATAATTGGGCATCAAAGTTGTTGACATGATAGTCCCTAAAATAGAAAAAGCAGCCCAAAAGGACTGCTATTTATTAAATAGTTTGTAGGGGCAAACCCTTGTGGTTGCCCTTGATGACTTAATCCACAAAAAATTGTTGACGGAATTTGATTTCCTGTACCTTAGCTTTATTTTCAGGCTCGACATTAATCGTAAAATTCCACATTTCTTCGTTAGTGATAGAAAATACGGCAATATAATAAATGGCTCTCTGGTCCGCATTACCCTCCTCAATGCGTCGCATCTTGAGGTTTTTCAACTGCCCAGTGAGGTTAGCAGCATGAGCCGTGACTTTTGCCAATACAGCCTTCGTTTTCAAGAGACTGCCTTTGCCGCCTTTGCGAACAGAGACATTCAACATAGCACGGTTTTTGCTCCGCACGATGCCATAAGCCCGCGCCACCTCTTTTGGTATCATCGTGGTATCCAGGGCATTATAATAAATCACATAACCATCGTCAGTTCTTAGCTCTCCCGCCATAGCGTAAGACGTGAGAGATAAAACTAAAATAGCGACAATTGAATACAAGGCTTTTTTAGCCAACATAGAGTTTCTCCTTTGTTAGTTAATCTATTAATGAGGCCATAGTGTAAATCATTCGAGTGAAAAAGTGGTAGTCATTTTTAAGTCTTATCGGTGGCGTTGGTTGCAAAGCTCAACCGCTCTTTAAAATGACTGAGCGACATTTTATCACGTTGAGCCAAACCTGTAAAAACTCGATTAACCAAGCCATTATTCGTATAACTGGCGGTTAATGCCGCTAAAAGTATCCCCTGTGAACTGCTCCAGCGGGGAGGGACATTATTTAAATCAACTGACAAACTTAAATCCCCCCAAGCCTTGGCATTAATTGTGCCCGATAGGGAGACATTATCTTGGTTTGAATTGGCTACGATGTCTATATCAGCATTCACACGGGTATAGCCCAAGCCACGCAAATCTCTAGGTGTCAAATAATAGGGGGCATATCCAAGCATAGATAAAAGTAGAGGAGCAGGCGCCGCCGTATCCTTGATAGAATACTCTACATTCTTAATGGATATTAACAACTGTTGTGGTAACTGATTTGGCGGATAGAATTGATAAGCTTTATGGAGTATCACGGTATCAATATGCACCCCACTTAAGCGTAGATTATTAATGACAACAGCACCAAACAAAGAAATTCTCACATCTGAATATTCTATTGTCACCTTATCAGCAAGCGAATTGATCGCCAAATTTAATTCGGAGCGTAATAACTGATCGATATAAGCTTTTAAGCCGCCTAAAGTCGCGGCGAGCACCATTAATATAAAAAGAATAAATTTTTTTTTCTGCATTTATGCCATTAAATCTTCGCTAATTTATTCTACCATTTATTTTAATAGCATTCTGCCCTGGTGTGCAGAAAAAAACAAGCTCATGCAAGCCAATCGAATAAAACCTAAACTCTCTCTCGCGGGAACGCTCCGCGCTGAAAAAACGGCTTTTTTATGTATGCGATAATAAAAAACAAATTAAACCCATCTTGAACCAAAATGCTTATAGAATTTAGTGTCACTAATTTTCGCTCAATCCAAGAGACTCAAACACTCAGTATGGTGGCAAATACGGCAACACTTTTATGAAAGATTTTGTTTTATCATCCGCAGTAGGCCGCGACTCTCCCACTGTCACGATAAGGATTATAGGTACAGACTAGATGAATAAACGAATTGAATTAAGCCAAGTAGCTGGCAAGAACATTGAAGATTTAAGCACTGAGCAGCTCAAAAACATTGCCTCCGAAGCTGGTCGTGATGCTTACGAAAACGCCAAACGCCACGGATTTCGTGTGACCGAACTTCGAGCCGGCCAGATTGTCTGGGTTTATCCCGATGGTCATACTGAGCCCCTAAAACAGAATCCGCTGCCCGATTGTGATGAAAAGAGTGTTCAAAGAGAGATCGTATGAGCACTCCAAGACTTCGGCTAGTTGCTGGACCAAATGGCGCGGGCAAATCAACTTTCACCGAAAATATCCTCAAGAAACAAGTCAATTTAGGCGTTTATGTCAACCCAGACGAAATAGCCAAAACACGGGAAGGTGATGAACTGAGCCGTGCTAAAGAAGCCCAACGATTAGCCATACAACAGAGGGAACAATTGCTACTTGAAGGTCAATCTATGACATACGAAAGTGTTATGTCACACCCCTCCCATTTAGAATTCCTAAAGCGGGCCAAAATATCTGGCTACCGGACTTACCTTTACTTTGTTGGTGTTGAAAATCCTGAGATCAACAAAGTTCGTGTCAAAAACCGTGAAAAACTAGGTGGTCATGCTGTGCCGGAAGAAAAAATAGTGCCACGCTATAAAAGGACTTTAGAACAACTTTTTAAGGCCTGCTTGCTGGTTAACCGGGCTTATGTGTTCGATAATTCACTGGATGATTATCACATGGTTGCGGAAATACATGAGGGTGAATTAACGGTTCACCCTGATAACCAAGCGGATCAACTGTCTTGGCATAAAATATATTTGTGCAATAAATTTGAAAAGAGCAAGGCAAAAAATCCGCAATAAAGTTTTTTGCGTAGTACAGAACCATGAAACGAAGTATGCGAAGCTAATTATCGGAGATTTTGGAGTCCAAAGCTTTAGCTTTGGACTTACGACGGAAACTTTTTTTGCCAGAACGGAAAGCTTTTAAACGCCAAAACGCTTCGCGGTAGTCAGGTGAAGCTGAAAATGATTATTGGCCCTGACACTTGCCGCCTTTATCCACGCTGTTTTAATAATTTATTCTCATTCATTATGAATGTCAATAGCAAAATTTAACTAAAAATCCACAATAAAGTTTTTTGCGTAAGTACAGCTAATGGAGGACAACGAATAAAAGCGAGCGTAGGGTGCGTGCGCCAAGCTTCGCTTGGCGCACGCACCCTACGCTTGCTTGATAACGGTAAACTAAAGGCACCAGAGACTAATGAGGTAACGCCACTTTGGTGATTTCCGTTAAGCGTTCACAAATCCAAGTATTAAGGCTCTTATCCTCACGTTTTGCAATCTGCGTAATTTTTCGATGCACCACCGGGGGCAGCTTTAACACCAAGTGGCCCACATAAGGCTTTTCAGGTTTTTCACCGAGTTCGGCGCAAAATTCCAGATAGTCTTCAACAGAATCGACGAATGCCTTTTTCACTTCAAACACCGTTGTGCCTTGAAAGGTAATGACGGCTCGCGTGTTAATGACCTCACCGTGAAAAATATCTGCTTCGTCATCAAATTCTACCTGACCAATGTAACCTTTATGATTTAACATAAAATTTTTCTCCTTTGAGAAAGCCATCAAATCTTATGGAACTATGTTTGCATCAATTAACAGGCGTCTCACGCTTTTCACAGCACCTTTGTCAGTTTCGGGTCTAGGATGTGGTCTGTGAAAAGTGGCCGGGGGAACGCCAATGAACTTAACCCTGATTCTTGAACCCTTGCCTTCACTGACTTTGGCACCAGTTCCCAAAAATAAGTTTTCAATATCCTTCCAAAGAATATCAGCCGGAATGGGGTCTTGAAAAATCTTAGCCAAGGTTTTGCGCTGTGATTTGTTCATTGATATTTCCTCAGTTATAACGGGTTCTACTCATCGAAATTATACGATAAAGGTGCCGGAAAAGGATCGCAGCGCGTTGAATTATTTGGGTTTCACTGTGCGGATAGGCTTCGCTGACCCAAAAAATTTCCCATAGCGCACCAATGTCATCACGCAATCCCACCAGATTAAAATACTATTTTCATGAGCGTAGGGTGCGTCCCACGCACCTTTGAAATCAGCTTTGGTGTCTCTATGTTGTGGATTGAAGGGTGCGTAGGACGCACCCTACATTGCTTCAAGTGTTGTAATCATCATTATTCTCTTAAATTAGAACTGACAAAATAAAAACGACCATAAAATATTAATCAGGCGGCATCTATTGGGATTGAAAGGCGGGTTGCTTATTGGGCGGGCTTTTTGTTTGAAGAGTCTGAAGGTAATGGGTTTGGTAATTGAAGAAGAATGCCAATCTCAATTTTGTCACCCTCAAAATTTATATTTGATATGTGGACTGTCGCATCTACGGGTATAGGATTGCTTAATTGAGATTGAGTCGCGGCTTGCTGACATTTATAACCCGCCTCCTCAAGCCATTGACAGATATTTCGCCAGTTTTCTACTTTTTCATTATCTCTATCGACAAGCGTTTTAATGTACTGATACAAGGTTTTACACAAATCAACTTCAAGCCCTCTGGCACTTTTTTTGCGCTTTTCAGCTATATCAGCGGGACTATAACCACACAACAAGCCGCGCAGATGTAATTTTTCAATCGGCGTGAGATTTTTTCCTTTTGTTGATGCCAAGTCTGTGTACAGATTTTCTAAATCCCACTGATTTTCAGCTTGGGCAAACAGTTCATCAGTTTGTTTCATCATTGTTGATCTCTTAAATCCTAATAAGCCTAACGTTATTTATAACCTGTGTTAGTTGTGTTCAATAAAAATTTTATATTATGATATGCCCGCAGTTTCGGATGGATCATCATAGTTGGGATACCGTCTCAAAAAATTCCTATAACTCGATGATCAAGTTTTTTTATGTTGACAAAAAATGTATAACATGTATTCGTTAATTTTTTCAAAGGCAGCGTCATGTTCATTAGAGTTGTCCGTCAATAAAAAATCAAAACCAGACCTGGCAAGGTCAAAAACACTCGGATTTTGATGGGTTTGACCTGGCAGGTTTGGGTTTAACCTGCCAGGTCTGGTTTTGACTTTTTATTGACGGACAAGTCTATTGTATAATAATACCGTTTTTTTTATTTACGGACAACTCTAATATTGGAGAATTTGATGAAACGTGGTCATATTGAGTTATCTAAGGCAGCGGTGACAGCGGTGGCTATTGTCACACCGCATGTTAAAAAAGGCGTGATGTATAGCAACATGCTTGATCCACGTCAACCTAGCACTCACAGCGCGCATGGAGTCTAAAATGTTGAAAAAATTTTTTCTGGTCATTTTGTTTTTTATTGGGATCACACAATTGGCACTTGGGGCTGTAGATAGTAAGCATTTTGAGAGAGTAGGGAAGCACTGGGATATTACTACAACAGTGCATCTTGCTGATAATGGAGTCCTTTATATTGACATGAGGTTGAGTAACGGTAGAAAAACTCAGGGTTTGACTGGTATATCTGTTATTGAATTACGCGACTCAAACAATAGCGTTGTATATCGATACAAGATTGTCAAGACAATCAGTAGTGTCTTTGCAAATAGTTTCTTTAGAGCATGGACAACGCACGTTGATTATTATAGTAAGGAGATTGAAATTGAGCCTCGTGTGGTGCCACACATTAAATCAATTAAGATTCAGAGTTATGGGCGTTTGGCTGAAAAAGACATTGATATTTTGAAACTCGTTTGGAAAAATAAAGAACTGATCAGTGCCTTAATCGAAATAGGAAAAACAATCAACACCCCCTAAAGACTGGTTTATGGAGCGAGCGTAGCGAGCGTAGGGTCAATGCCATTAAGCGAGCGTAGGGTGCGTCCCACGCACCTTTTAAAGGTGCTTTGGTGTCTGTTGTGGATTGAAGGGTGCGTAGGACGCACCCTACATTGCTTCAAGTGTTGTAATCATCATTATTCTCTTAAATTAGAACTGACAAAATAAAAACGACCAGAAAATATTAATCAGGCGGCATCTATTGGGATTGAAAGGCGGGTTGCTTATTGGGCGGGCTTTTTGTTTGAAGAGTCTGAAGATAATGGGATTGCTAATTGAAGAAGCCAGCGTCGGGTGCGTCCCACGCACATTTAAGAAGTGTCGTTTATTTGTGCGGAGTACGCACCCGACGCGAGCTCTAGGTAGGGTTTATTTATTCCACGCGCAATCGCAGATTCGGATCGCCAAACAAAGTAAACATTTCCAAAATATAATCAGGAACACCTAAATTTGTGGCAGCGATTTTAGCCTCAGTCGTCAGGGGTCCTAGTTCTGATTTTTTATTTTGAAACAAACGCTTAAACAATTCATCCGCGAGAAGTTCATGTTCGCTGCTATAGCTTACCCCACTGGGGGCGAACATGCCAATAGCGCCTTTCTTATCTGCTTTGAGAAATATCTCAGCAAAGCTGTCACTGGTGCCTGCAAAAGGTTTATAGAAAGAAAACCACCCGTTTTGGCAATTTAGCGCGACCACAAAGGTGAGTTTATTGGGATTGTTTAACAAGGCTACATCTTCAGATGCAAATATGACTTCCCCCGCCCACAAATTGATGCTGCCATGACCCGTGTAATTTGTTACAATCGCGCCAGCATTGATGTTATCAATAATACTCTGCTTTACGGCTTTGACTTCATTCTCGTTGGGCTCCACACCTAAATAAACCCGCTTAGGCGTATATTCAGCTAAATGTTTACTTATCAAACGCTCGGAAAGCCTTTCAAAATCTAATATTTCATCATTATCTGCCACCAAGAGAACATTCTGTTCCCACCCATCCAATGCGGCTTTCTGATACTTAGTCATTTTATTAACCACCGCATCCAATTCGGCTTGAGTTCTGACTGGTATGCGTCCCAGAAACATATCAGGCAAAGCATCCTCACCACTGATGCTGACAAACCAATTATCAGTGGGGGTTTCTCCCATCAAGGTCGTATGAAAAGTGTAGGTGGGAATGTAGTTAATGCCATCCCCCAATTCGTTTAGGGTATCTTGATTAGCATCACCGACGAAGAGCACATAACTAGGACGGGGCTGCGCGTAATTTTTAAAAGCATAAGTGATAAAATCCTTAATCGCCTGTGGTGAGACCAAACCGTTGTTAAATTCATCATAAATATCTGACACCTGCACAGCCATGACCTTTTTGCCACGCGCCGCTATGAGGCTTTCTAGCTTCTTGATGTTAAAGCTGTCATGATAGATGAGCAAATAATCTGCTTGATGGCATGAAGATTTAAGCAGAGTGCTAGGCAAATCAAGGCTAAGCGCAGCAGGTTTAAAGAGTTTGCTCAAGCTAAAGGCATAATATGTCTTGCTACCATTCAACTGATCAGCATATTCAATCTGATGACCTTGCGCCCCGTCAGGAGAAATCGTCCCACCCAGCAAGGGCACAATTTTCAACGGATTGGTGACATCCAGCACGAAAGGATCGGCTTGGCTAAATCCTTTGACCGTGATCTTATGTTGCCCAGAGCCTGTCACCTCGAATTTTAGCTCATTTTCAACAGCACTCGTCGTGGCGGTGTACTCAATTTCCAGCGAATTGACATAAAGGCTATCCGACGTCGCCTCAGTATCCATTAGTGAGAATAGGGTGACAGTATTCGCGCCTTCACGTAGCTGACTTTGGGGAATGCTTACTTCTTGTAAGAAATCCTCTTGACCATTCCACGAGGCATTATGGATTTCGACACCATTGAGCAAAATTCTAGTGTGGTGATCGGGGTTGAACTGATGATCATCGCTTTTGCCTTGCAACTTCACACGAATAGTCGCGTTCCCACCTTGGGCGACATGGTGCAATGTGATTGGCATATCTAGTTGACTGACATCACCTTCGAGTTTTTCCCAAAACAAATGATCTTTCTCCGTGCTATCATGCAGCATCCGTCCCCAGTAACGAGTGTTTTCCTCAACATGCACTGTTTCTCTGAAAGTGCTTAAATTTGGTTGGGAGGCAGGAGCGGCATTTTTAAAATTGAGTCTTGCCCCGCCGGCTAGATTAAGCGAGAGCCAATAGATATTGTCGCGGGTATAACGCCCCGTTGCCGCTTCTGCGTAAAAAAATATGGCATCATTTGCTCCGAAAACGCCATCTTCTTCCCCAGCAATAAAAATAGGCACGGCTTGCCCTTTATGAGTCATGTGAATCTCCATAAGCTGTTCGGCACTCAAAAGCGACAAATCCAATCCCAAAGCGAGAACGTCAGCATGGGTGATTACATACACACCTGTTTTATTTACAGTGATTTTTATGGCCGGCACCCCTGGCGGGCAAGCCCTAGTTGTGCGGGGGCTAGAGCGTAATACCCGATGACTGCTTGCATCATTGATCAGCAAGTTGCTTAACATTGCGTCAAACTCTGGCGAATCTTCCACCACTGAAGTTTTGCCAGATCGTATCGAGTTAGAAAAGCTGACTTTGACACGTAAACGTTTGTAAAGTATCACTTCTTGTGTCACAGGATTGTGCAACACTGGAATAAACTGTATTTGTGCCACCCCTTGTTCGCGGATCCGGCCTGTTATGCCGATTTGGACGGGGCTCGCTGGTTGAAAATCGTTAAACTCAGGGTGTTCAATATCGTCTGGGGTGACGGTTGGAACGGGCGGCAGCAGAATGCCAGACAGGGTTTCTGTGTCGCTTTCTAATATTTCCAGTTTTATCTCACTACCTTCAGGGACGGCAATTAATGTGCCCTTGAAGGGGAGTTGGGGTTTGCCCTGTTCGTGGGTGGTGCCCATGCCAGCGATCTCTATCGTTTGGTACGTCTTGCCTGATAATTGCGTTTCAGAAATAACGGGATCAGGTATTGTCATTTCCAAGGTGACTGATTGAGCCGTTTCATCAAACAAACTTATCTCTGCCACCGATTCGGCATGAGTTGGGACAATAAAAAATATCGCCCCAATCAACAAAAAATTCTTAACATATTGATGTAATTTCTTCATACTGTCGTTTTATCCTAATTGGATTTCATCCAATCTTTTAAGAGGGTGATTTGATTATTTTGCGCCATAAAACTCTGCGCTTTTTTCTCTCCGCGTAAGATACGCCAAACCATAGCACTATATTTAACCAATAAATATTTTAAACGCACCGGATAATAAAAATAAACACGCCATGAATTTTTGGGCACGTCATACATATTAGCGAGACTTTCAAGCGGTGGAAAGAATCTTTTCAAAATGATCGAGAGTTTTTCTCGAATTGATTTATTTGGCAACCATAATGCTGCAAAAAATTTTTCGTGCGCTCTCCAATTATTAAGTATGTCGATATGGCTAATTTCTTTGATTTTAACAACCAATTCCAAATTAAAATCACTGGGTTTAAAGCGTTCCAACACCTTTTCTGGCACTATAGCGCCCCCCCAATCCCAAGCGGTATAGAGTGCCAAATAAACCGCTTTTTCGGCTTTCCATTGGCGAGCGCGAGAAAATAATAAGTCCCAATCAATGTCATAATAACGGATGGTGTTGTGAATATCACATAAAAATCGCATCCCAACAAAACGGTTTGAGTAAGCCGCATGAACACATAAATGAAATAACAAATCTTCAGGAGACAAACTTAATATTTTCACATCACCGATGGTAAATGATCGTGCCTGTTCCCATAATATATCAACCCTGATTTCAAAGGGCAATAAGGGGCTGAAAAGGGTCCAATGAATCTCTATGGGGAACGCCCCTTTTTTTATAAAAGCATCCAAATGATGAGACGTTGCACATTGGGTTTTGAGACTGGGGCGCTCTGTTGGACCATAGCCCATTTCCAACAATATTTTTTCAGTTTGCTCCAAATCCGCCTTTTTTACCAGCAAATCGATATCGCCAATCACCCTGAGTGCCCCGGGTTGATAAACGGTTTTTGCCAGATACGCTCCCTTGAGCAGAATAACGTCAATACCATTTGCTTGTAACGGCTTTAATATTTCAGATAATTGCTGATAATATTGTGCATTTTTGAAGGCATTGTGATGATAGGCTTCGCATAAAGCATCAAGTATTTTTGTTGGGGGGATCTGAGTATGGGTTAATCGTTGGTAAAGCAAGGGCGCCACACCCTGTTGAGTGGCAAAAGGCAACAGGGTTTCCCATTCTGCGTTAGAGAGTTTGAGCTTGTCCGACTTTTCACAGAGAAAAGCCAACAAAAAATCAATCATTTTTTCAGAGGGCATAGGCTTTCCTACAGAAAAAAAAATCCCCCAAAGGGGGGATATCTATTTGGAAACTATACGATTAATGATCTCCACTGTTTGATCCAAATGCCCTGGGGTTAATTGATAACAATTAACCTTTGCTAAGATGTTAACAAGCGGCTCGATTAAACCTGCCACGCTACCCTGAAAGTCTTCCTGAAGTATGGCTGAGCGATAACTGCCTAAAAAATATTGCAACAAAGAGATCGCCGCAGTTAGCTTGGAAATCTTCTGCAAATGGGGAGCCTTTTCATAATAGCGAGAGGCAACCGCACTTTCTGTAACATCTAGCACCAAAACACCTTGTTCTTCACAAACTTCATAAACCTTATTAACATTTGCTTCTTTGACCTTGAAAACCGGAAAAAAACCTTTCTTTAAAGATTGAATATCTGGTGTCGAGAGGGGCTGTAAATGTGCCCAAAGTCGGTCGGGCAAACAGTCCAAAGTCACCTGACAGGTCCTATCATCCGCCTCATCTGGTCGCCGCATAATAATCAAAGAATGAGGTTGACACTTGTCGCCCAATAATGCGGATGAAAAATGAATCGCCATTCTGTCATCCGTTTTGAGCGCGATTTGATGAGAGGGCAATTCCCAACCCTTTTGCTCAAAAAGCTTGAGCGTTCCCATCCGCAACAATAAACTGCGTGGATAAGGGGTTAACATGCCATCATTTAAGCCCAGTGCCGACGCTTCATCAGAGAGAAATTTGAAACCTTGTCGCACCAAAGCCAAGGTGGTTGTGGTTTTACCACAACCGGAATCCGCCGCTAATATGACACCTTTACCATGGTACGAAAGAGCAGCAGCATGAAACAGCAAATGTGAACGTATCCGCGCTAAGGTTAAACTTGGCGATGTATGTCACCCCTTGCGGGAACACCACACAAAGCCAGTCTTCAAAACTGTACGTGAGATTTTCAAACTCATACAGCTCCTCGGATTAGCATGTCCATGTTGCTAAGTACGTTTAACCTTTAATTACGTGTACATAATTGGATTTCCCCGATTCTCCAAGCTCTTTAGAACATTATTACTTGTCGAATAGCTACTAGACATTCCAGACTTGTTTAGCCCACTCGTTGGTGTCACTGGGTTGTCCGTCGTCAGTGTAATTACTTCTGCGACCTTTTAGGTTTTTGTTCTCACGATGGATTTTGTCGTGGCAATGTAGATGAACCAGCACGAGGTTCGTATATTTATTCTCACCTCCTAAGTGTCTTGGGTGAATATGATGTGCTTCTAGTAAATCTTCATTCATAAATCTACCTTTACACACTGGACAAATTCCATCCTGTCTTTTTAGCATTTTCGCTTTAGACGGTGTGATATTGCCATAGCCTTTGGAGAGCCGTTCCGCCCAGTAGGCGGTATCACCGTCAAAATATGACCTATCGTAACCAACTCTTGCATGGCTCCCAGTTCTTTCTTTGTGTTTAGAATAACCTTTGAGAGATTTGACTATTACTCTGTCTTTTCCTTTACCTCTAATCTCCGCAAAAGTCCACTTTCTACCCTTAACAGTGCAAAAATACTTATCAGCTACCCAGCGTTTACCTCTCTGTGAATGCCTACGTCGCGCCCACTGGTAGAGTCTTTTCCAAAGTAAGTGGTCTAACTTTGAAAAAGCTTCATTTGAATGTACTGCCTTATAGTAGTTAGCCCATCCCGTTATTTTGGGTTGGAGTATTCTAATTAGTTCACTAGGAGTTGCTGCTTTTAATTTCCAAATGGTATCACTTATCTCTCGATAGTGAAGTTTCACCTTTTCTTTGGTTGGTTCAACTCGTAGTACATGCGTTGCTTTAGCTTTTCGTTGTTCCGTTGGATTACCATTAAGCAATTTGAGTTTATAAGTCCCCTTAATCCGGTTCTCGTAGTGCCTAATGTGATGACCCAAAAAGTCAAAGCCATCTGTTGAATTCACAATTTTGGTCTTTTCTTCAGATAGAGTTAATCCTCTAACTTCAAGCCACATGCCTATAAATCTTTTGGATTCCTCAATAACCTCTTTATCCTCATGGAGTACTACAAAGTCATCGGCATACCGTATTAGGTCAATATTTAAATGACTTCGGCATTTATAACCTTTTTTGGTCTTTTTATCTGTTTTAATGCTAACCTTTGTTGTACCGATTTTTACTTTCCAACCTTTTATAGAGCGTAAATGCTCAATCAGGTCAGTTTCCATTTGGTCTAGGGCTATGTTAGCCAGTAGTGGTGATATAGTCCCGCCTTGTGGCGTTCCCATATCGGTCTGGTTGTAATCATATTTTTCCATATAACCAGCCTTCAACCATCTTTTAATTATTGGTCTCCAATGTGCATCAATTTGCGTTGTTAGAAACTTATGGTCAATGTTATCAAAACAGTTTTTTATGTCTGCGTCAAGAACCCATTTTTGTTTTTTGAGTAATGCCCCCGCAATTTTATCAATTGCGTCATGGCATCCCATGGCTGGTCTAAATCCATAACTGCACGATTCAAACCTGGCCTCATAAAATGGTTCAAGTGCAAGTTTTGTGACTGCCTGCATTGCCCTATCCTTGATGGTGGGTATGCCTAATGGTCTAAGTTTTCCGTTTGATTTCGGAATGTATATTCTCTTAGCCGGCATTGGTCTATATTTATCCCAACCAGTGTGGATTGTGTCTAGCATATCTCTTACTAAAGCCATCTTTCTTTTAGGCGTATTGACTTTAACTCTATCTACTCCAGCGGTGCGTTTTCCTTCAGAGGAAAATGTTTTTGCGGAGCAAAAACTTTTTCCTCTGAAGTTTTCCGTTGTTACGGTACGCACTGCTAACAGCGTCGCGTAATACGAGTTTTGCAATAGGTACATCAAGCTTTTAGCTTTTTTGTATCTACCTAATTTCGTAGCTTTATAAATTCTCTTTTGCAAATTGAATACAAGACGACGCACTTTGCCCCAGACGAGCTTGTCCCAGTCCCACTTAGCCATAACAAATTCAATGCTTTCGCATCTCAGTTTGTCACAGTGGGTTAGGGGTACCCATTCAGAGTTCGGGTGTTGCCAAAGTATATTCATAATTCAAGGGGTTTCCTTGCCTGTTACCAACATTAGTTGCCTAATGTATCTGTTAAAATCGAATTTATAACTAATTTATTCCGTTAGGTTAATTGGCATATCCAGAATCCCCCTTAGCAGGTTTCATCTGACTTTAGCTTTCCAACCTAATCCTACCCGATGTTGTCGCTAAGTGTTTGCACACTCCTCTTGCACTCCCGCAAGTGACGTGTTGACATCGTTTTTACTCGTTTCTCCCGTATGTATATTACCTGTGGACTTAGGTTATACCCTCTAATCGGATGTGTATCGGACAATCGTGTTTGGGCTAAAACCAACCCAAACACCTAATAACCTTTTAAC
This sequence comes from Thiotrichaceae bacterium, assembly GCA_026991885.1. Classification (GTDB taxonomy): domain Bacteria; phylum Pseudomonadota; class Gammaproteobacteria; order Beggiatoales; family Beggiatoaceae; genus Thiomargarita. Next base: position 5,476 of record JALXAQ010000058.1, on the reverse strand, counting down.
CCCGAGGGGTTTCTTGTTACCGACCTTGCGGGTACTACCATATCCATAACGCTTGCCCTTTTGAGGCTTTATGACCTTGCACTGTCGCCCACGAATGTAGCTGTGGAGACGGTCATTGCTTTCTCACCGACTGTCTAGTGAGGTGAGTCCTTTCACACCATACGAGAAATTTTACATTAAGGCTTTGTTTTAACTGACAAAATCAGCGAATTAGGCCAAACGAGTCGCACGTTTTACGCAAGATAATCCCGTGTGCCAGTGAAGACAAACGTGCTGGCTGTTCAACGATGTAACAATAGTCTTTCGTGAGAATCCCAGCTCGTCGGCCAACATTGGTTAATACTTCATATTTCTGTGTTTCGCCCCCATTATCCATCACAGCGAAACGCCGAAACATGACATCCATTAAGGTGAGAGTGTCCGCATGATCTGAACGCAGCTCTATTTGTTGGTCAAAAAACTTGTATCTCTGTATTTTCAATACTTTAGTCAAATCCACCTTGAAGTGAACAACCTAAGACTGTCACCGTTTTAAGCATGTTTTCTTCTTTATACACCTTAATTTTTGGTGGCATATAGGCTGGCCTCTCAGTTGCATGCTCTTGGGCTTGAGTGATTTGAGTTTGAGTTTGATTTTGCATGGAGATTACTCCTCTTGGTTGATTTAAAATAAAACAATGGATTTAAGTGAGTCTTACTCACTTACTTTATAGTATAAAAAAATCTTTATGTCAATAGGGCTTAAACCAATTCGTTTAGGCGACTGAAAAAATATTTTTAATATTACCACAATCTATTATAGGAGTCCAAGATTTATCTTGGACATTTAGTAGGCATTCCTGACAGGCCAGACAAAACCTCTCTCCATCTTTTTTTGAGCCGGATAATAGGCGACACCGGTATCGAAATCAACTCCGTAGTGATAACCGCCCTCATCGGTCGTCGAAAGATACCAACGCCCGACGTTCGCAAAAGGATGACCGGAGCGCGACAAGGCGACCAGCGACAGCAATTCATCTCTTGTCGGCAAACGCCAGTCTGAGTGGCCGCCGTTGTTAAGACGCGCTGTGATCTTTCTTGCCTCATCAAAACTGCAAGTCTTGCCCGCAACGTTCGCGTTTTTTAGCCACATCAGACTGCCAACCGTCACGGTCCCATCGCCGTTGTCTTTGAACTGTGCGGCGGTCGCACGAGTCTTGGCTTTGGAAGGCACATTCAGCAACGCCTTCATATAGGCAGAGGCGATGGCGAAGTGCCCTTTGTTGTGAGGATGGATGCCATCATACATGTCAGGCTCGTATTCGTTATAGATATCTGCCAGACGGAAACCCGTTTTTTGGGCATACTGGCGAATGATATTGGTCATCTCCGGTTGAGTGTGTGGCATCTGGTGGGTTCCGCGTGTCCACTTGTGCGGCGTGGAGAGGATGACGGCGGCACCGAGTCGATGCTGCGTCATGGTTGCGAGTATTTTCATGAAAAACAGATAATCCTTAGCAGTGCGTCCCTTATGAGAGCCATTGGCATCGTTGGTGCCGAAATTAATAATGACCAGATCGGGCCTATAGTGAGTTAAGCCCCAACGAAGAATGGGTTGAAGGTCCGTATTGCCGATATCCGACCATTGGCCATTTATTTTGTGCCATGCACTGACCTCAGTGAAGGACTGGGGAAAGCGGAGCCAGCCGTCATCCGAGGCCGCCCCGCCCTTGCCCATGTTGATCAGGCGAATCTTTGCGCTGGGGGCTACTTCTACCCGGCCATCCCTGTATTGGATTTTGTCCAGCGTGATCATCTTGAATTTGGTCGCGTTAGGGCTCTCTGGCCAGTCGGATGGGTCGCGGTGTGAGGCATAGGCAACAGGCGTGTCGAACTCCTTTTCCAGCATGGCCTTGAATAATCCCGGGTTGCCCTTTTCAAAAGAAGTAGAACCACCGCGATGCCCCTTGGCGTTTTCTGTGACAGAGTCTCCGAGCAGCGCAATCGTAACCGGCTCGCCCCGCCGCAGTTTTTTCAGGACACGCGCCACGGAAATGATGGGTAGGCGATCACCCGCTGCAAGCAGTCCTGCATATTTGAAAGCGGGCGAGAGTGACTTTACTTCGACCGTCACCTGTCGGCTTTTTTTGGATTTTCCTAGTTTGACCCACTGGTAGTAGTTGCCAGTCACATTAATGTCTTTCCAGTCTCCACCGCTGAGTCTTGCCCGACCTTTTCCAATAGCCAAGATGAACAGGGTGTAATGGGCTCTAGGTAATGTTTCGCTGATGGTTTTGTAGGGGGCTGCCCCCTGAACAGCGGTTAAATATTCCAATGCAAGCTGACTATTATTGAAGTTTCTGTCGGTGTTTCGCTTCCATCCTGCGGGCATTTGAGCCATTCCTTGAGAGGGTTTTATCAGGAAAGCGCTGATGCCTGGGGCGTCCGGCAAAGCGGGGATTTTCTGCTCGTTCAAAGCGAAACCCCGGTAGGATATAACAATCAAGATTGTCATAATACTCAATAGACGAGTAGTTTTCATGGTTTACCTCATTGGTTTGTGAAAATTAAGGGCAACCATAAAGGATTGCCCCTACATGGACCGTGATAAATCAAAATGAACATTTCTGTTTCGTGGCGTGCGCCACTAATGCAGTAATGTCAAAACGGCTAGGCATAGTCAATTTTTTATCAAAATAAGCCAGTTCTCCCGATTTTAATTTGCCACCCCAATCTGTAAAGTCAATACTTGAATAGCAAAAGCGTTTTTTTGGAATACACCACCAATCAGTCTTTGAAACGCCATCCTGGCGAATATCGTACCACATTGCATAACGCTTAGTCACTTGTACCTGAGTATTTTGTAGCTGCCCCTCGTAAAATAAAACGAAAGCTTCGTTGTCGCTTTTACATTCAATTTTTTCAATGACAAAAACCGATTCTCCTGTTTTTAAAGTAAAATTAGGCATAGCCGGATCAATGTGTTTAGGCTTAGTTTTTTTCTTGGCTGGTGGAGAAGAGACGGCCTCCAATTCAGCTTGTCTTGCACTGCTGAGTTTGATATTTTGCAACTTTTTCAATGTCACCTCATCCAAAACACCTCTGGGTGTCACCCCAATATCTTTTTGGAAGGATTTTAAAGCCGCCTCCACCATTTTAAGCTTAGCTTGTTTGAGGGGAGATTTAAAATATCCTATCTCAGCAAGAGAAGCCGCAACCCAGTAAACCCCCATTTTTTCAATATTACTAAAAACATTTGCAGGAGGCGTCTTCTTTTTCATTGTTTTTTTTGTGTGTTTAGGTTTATTTTGAGGCTTCACCGCTTTTGGCTTCTCAGCCTCTGGCGTTTCTTTCTGTTTCGGTTGAACCGATTGCTTATGGGGCGGGGGCGGAGAAACCACCGTTTCATGTGGTTTTTGGGATTCGCGTTTTTTGCGTTCCACTTCTCGCTCTAGTACTTGATAGGTGGCGTCATCCAATTTGCCAGTGATAGGCAATTTTAACTCTTTCTGGAACAATTTGAGTGCCGCTTGTGTTTTGGGTGTCAATTTACCGTCAAAATTATCCACTTCGTACCCCAATAGGTCTAAATTGTCCTGTGCCCCAGGCAAATCTTCTAAAATTGTCGGTTCTTTTGGGACTTCGGCCTGTTCTTCGGATGCTTGTATTTTATCAGTTTGAGTCAATTTCGTACAAGCCGCGTTGTTAAAAAACAGGAATATTATCAAGATAAAGGGAGGCATATATATAATTTCCTAAAGTTAAGTACAATTTAGGAGTCCAAGATTTATCTTGGACTACTTTGTTTTGCTCAAAAAGTGACGATTATCCAATATGTTTTCAGGATAAATTTCCACATCTGGTGTCATGCCAATACCTTCACATGGCAACTTGTCAGGGTCTCCTATTTCAAATACCGTCAGTTTCAAAGCTGAACCGTTTTCAAATTCAAACATTTGTTGTGAGAGACATTTACCTTGAGTCCTCGTGCCAACAATCACTGCATTTTGCTTATAATGTTGGAGAACCTGTCCAAAAAATTCGGCGGCACTGGCGGTAAATGGGCTGGTCCACACATAAATTGTTTGATTTTTGACAATTTGTCCAGGTATAGAAATCAGTGGTTGAGTTTGAGAGACATTTTTCAGAGCACCTATTTCTAAGTCTGGGGGCAAAAATAATGAAACCGCATCAATCGCTTCAAATAAACTACCCCCAGGGCAATAACGCAAGTCGATAATGATGTCTTTTCCTTGTTTGATTGTCTTGAGAAGGTAGGTTTTAAGCAATTGCGCTGTCTCTCCATCATAAAATCTATGGATGCGAATCAACTGATGTTTGCCCTCTTTGATATATTCAACCGAGGTATTTTTGAAGGAGGCAACCGTAACAGTATATTTTTTTGTTTTTTTTGTTTTATCCTCTACCAGCAAAGGTATTCGTGTACCTGGTGAGAGTTGAGTCAGAAAACTAAAAGTTGAAAAATCTGTCGCGACGATTTTTTTATCGTTCAAAGTCATCAGATAGCGAGGGCTTTTTAAGCCGGCACGATAAGCGGGTCCATTGTAAATAGGAACAACCAATAAGTTGTCGTTCTTTACTAATATATTGACACCTAAGCCAACTTGTTTCTGGCGCCACCGCTCTTTATAAAAGTCATTTTGTTCTTTTGGTAAATATTTTGAATAAGGATCGAGACTTTTTAGGTAATGATTGAGGGCTTCTATATCAGTTATCTGATTTAATGTGGTTTTCACCTCTTCAAAGTTAGGACGCAAGTAATGATTTTTGCTTATAAATCGGTTAATAATTCTTAAAGGCCAATCATTGGGTAAGGGATGACTGCTTGTGCTTGTTTTTTCAGGGGGAGGGGCAGTGTCCGAAAAATGACAGTGCTGTTGAGTCGCTTTGCTAATTAAGGAGGGTATGTCAACCAAGCGAGTGGCTAATGTCCATGTTTTATTAAAAAAACTCGGCTCACCGTGTTTCAATTTTCCACCCCAGTCTGAAAATTGAATAGGTGATGAACAAAAACGTTTTCTTGGAATACACCAGTAATCTGTCTCAACAACGCCTTCGTGGCTCCGATCATACCATAAGGCGTAACGTTCAGTTGCCGTGATTTGGGCTTGCTCATTTTGGACTTTTTGCAATTGTCCTTTATAAAATAATACAAAGGCTTCATGGGGACTTTTACAGTCAATTTTTTCAATGGCAAAAACGGTTTCACCCACGATGTTTGCAGATTGGATGTCCACAATCGGGGGCGTTGTCTCTTCTGACTTCACACCTATGCAGGCTGTGTTGCTGAAAAGTAAACTTATCAAAAATAAATAGCGCATAAATTTTTTTGAGATTTCTAAAATCGACGCAGAGCGTCGGTGCAGGCATTAGCTTCGCTGACTTCGTATCCTTTGCTCCGCGAGTCTGATACACAAGTCCATTTACGATATTTTGTAGGGTGCGTCCTACGCACCCTGACGCGAAAAAGGTGCGT
>JALXAQ010000057.1 GCA_026991885.1 Thiotrichaceae bacterium | reverse complement strand
GTGTTTGTTTTGACTTATCCCTGCTAAAAAGAAATCCCTGTAGTTGAGTGTTTGACTTATCCTTGGAAAAAACGTATTGCCTGTCGTTAAGGTGTTTGTTTTGACTTATCCCTGCTAAAAAGAAATCCCTGTAGTTAAGTGTTTTGACAAATCCCTGCTAAAAAGAAATCCCTGTAGTTAAGTGTTTTGACAAATCCCTGCTAAAAAGAAATCCCTGTAGTTAAGTGTTTTGACTTACCCTTTATTAAATATAATCCTTGTAGTTTTGTTTTACCTTATGAGACAATATAAAAAAATTTCAGTTAGTTAAACAGACTTAAAAAGGAAAGGAAAGAATTGTGGAAATTATTGTTGCTCTATTCGTTTTTTTAGGTATTTATTTTGTATGGTATTCTATCCGATTTTTCGCAGATTTTTGTCTCGTGGGGATTGCGCTGGGGGGTGCCGTTTTAGCTTACCGTATTCCAGATTGGTATCCGATATTTCAGATGATCTGGGAAGAAAGCAGCTTTTTAAATATATTTGGTCCCCTCTCCCCCAATCAACCCGACATTGCGGCTACTTTTTTCATAGCCCTTTTGATTATCGCGGGAGCGCTAGTCCTTTCCATACCTTTTTTACCATTTTCAGCCACTTATCGTTTTATGCTGGGTGTAGAGGGTCCGCTGTTTAGAAATAAAGTGCGAGCTTGGATTATTGAAGAAGTCCAGCATTATCACCAAGCACCAAAGACAGACGTTGAGACTAAAAATGTACGAAGTAGTGCTCAAATGACACGGAGCCGTGATAAGATTGTTCAAAACAGTTTGTGGAAGTTAAAAAAACTGCCTTCATCCATTAGACATTCTTGGCACCATTTTAAATATAAGTATCTGATCAAAAAATTTTCATAAACAGCAATAGACTTTTTAGGAGCCCAAAATTTATTTTGGACTCCTAAATCAAGTCATTAAGTGGACTAATAAATGAAAACAGTCACTGTGATTGACTACGGCATGAGCAATCTACGCTCTGTGAGTAAAGCTTTAGAACATGTCGCTGGTAATGATTGGCTTGTCCAAGTCAGCGACAAGCCTGAAATGATACGCCATGCCGATAAAATCGTTTTTCCGGGACAAGGTGCGATAGGTAATTGCATGACTTTGCTCAATCAAACGGGCGTTGCTGAGGTTATTAGAGAAGTCATTGATAATAAACCCTTTCTCGGTATTTGTCTCGGTTTGCAAACTTTATTGACTCGCAGCGAGGAAAGTGGCGGTACCGCAGGTTTTAATTGGATTAGCGGCACTGTACGCCGCTTTGTCGAGAGCGGCGAGCCTTTTAAAATCCCCCACATGGGCTGGAATCAAGTCCAACAGGCACAGACGCATCCATTATGGGTAGGCATACCCGATAATAGCCGATTTTATTTTGTACACAGTTATTATGTTGATCCCGAAGAAAATCGTGTCATCGCAGGCTCAACGCCCTACGGGGGGATTCATTTTACGTCGGCGGTGGCGCAAGACAATGTGTTTGCTGTACAATTTCATCCCGAAAAAAGCCAACAAGTCGGCTTAACTTTATTGAAGAATTTTTTAGATTGGTAAAAACATGTCTTCTATTTATGATGTCATTATTGTGGGCGGTGGACTGGTTGGCGCCAGTCTCGCCACTGCCTTAAAGGCGACTCCGCTCAAAATAGCGATAATTGAAGCGGCACCTTGGTTTACTAAGTGCTCTCCACCCAGTTATGATGATCGTATCATCGCCTTGAGCTATGCCTCACATCGAATTTTTTCCGGCATCGGATTGTGGGACAAGATCGCGCCTGAAGCCACGCCTATTAAACATATTCATATCTCCGATCAAGGACAATTTGGTTTTACTCGATTAAATAATACCGATTTAGGCGTCTTAGGATATGTTGTGAGTGCCCGTCATTTAGGTCAAACCCTTAATGAAGTGCTCACACCGTCAACTGTCGACATTTTAGCCCCTGCACAACTTTTGCAAATCAGTCAACATGATAAGGCGGTTGATGTGCAAATCATTGTGGATAAACAAGTCAAGACTTTGCAAACCCGCTTATTAGTCGGGGCAGATGGGGGCAATTCTAAAGTACGTCAACTATTGGGCATCAGCACAACTGAGACGGATTATGGACAAACGGCTGTGATTGCTAATGTAACGGTAGAATATCCACATCAAAATATAGCTTATGAACGTTTTACCCCGTCTGGACCATTAGCCATGTTGCCATTGGCGGGTAATGATTGCTCATTAGTGTGGACTTGTGCCCGGGTTGATGAGGTGATGGCACTTGATGATCAATCCTTTTTAAAGGCACTACAAGCCGAATTTGGATGGCGTTTAGGTCGCTTGCGCCGAGTTGGACAACGCCATGCTTATCCTTTACGCCTCAGTCGCATTCAACAACATACACGCGGGCGTGCTGTGATTATCGGCAATGCTGCCCATACATTGCATCCGGTTGCTGGACAAGGATTCAACTTGGGATTGCGTGATGTGGCGAGTTTAGGAGAGGCGATAGTAGAAGGATTCTGGGCGGGTGATGATGTAGATGCCGTTTTAAAACGCTATATCGCATGGCAATTGCCTGATCAGCAACGTATCACCACGATAACGGATTCGTTGGTGCGGGTTTTTTCTAACCGTTTTCCGCCGTTAGTTGTTGCTCGTAATCTGGGATTATTAGTCACAGATGCCCTGCCTTTCTTAAAAAAACAATTTGTGCGACAATTAGCGGGATTAAATGGCCATTCTTCTCGCTTAGTACGAGGATTGCCCTTGTCAACATTGTGAGATTTAGGCGTCCAAGATTTATCTTGGACGATTTTATTTTTTTTAAGCCCGCCGGGGCAAAACCCGGTTGATATGAGACAAAATCAATATGCAGGTACGCCAGCATTCCTGAAAAAACACCTTCATTTTTTATTGACATCCCTTGATGGGGTGCATCAAAGTCCGCGCTATCATCCCGAAGGGGATGCTCTTTATCATTCACTACAAGTCTTTCAATTGGCGCACCAAGCCAGCGATGATCCTGAATTATGGGCAGCCGCGCTTTTGCATGACATTGGCAAAGCCGTGAGTACCCCTGATCATGCCGATATTGGTGCTGATGAATTGGAAGGACTGTTGTCTCCCCGCATCGTCTGGCTTATCCGCCATCATTTGCACCTGCTTGTCGCACCCCGATTAACCCGTCGATGGCTACGCAATACGCCCCAACTCCGTGAACTTGAGTTATTACGTACTTGGGATACGAATGGGCGTTTACCTGATGCGACTGTCATGACACCCAAAGAGGCTATTGACATACTAATGAAGCACGCTTCAGTCATTCAGTCTCGCGACGATTCTGCGTTTTATTATAAAAACAAGCCACTTGCTTAATAAAAAAAAAGACGATGAAAAGACAACAGTCCCCAGAGCTTCGGCAAACACTTGCCCAGGAAGCTGCTCGTTTGATGTATGAAGAGGGCGTGGATCAATATTTGAATGCTAAACGGATCGCCGCTAAACGTATTCTTGGACGTAGCGGCGGTAAAAATATACGCTACCGTCCTCAATTTTTGCCTTCAAATGGTGAAATACAAGCGGCACTGCGAGAAATTGTCCAATTCAATGAGGGCGAATTCACTGAGCAACGTCTTTTTGCTATGCGAGTGATCGCGCTTGAGACGATGCTTTCCCTTCAACAGTTTAGTCCTAGACTGATAGGCTCAGTCAGTACTGGGCATGTGCGGCGCGGTAGTGATATTGATTTACATGTCTTTAGTGAGAATGTTGATGAAGTCGAGCGTTATCTTGCTGAACTTGGGTGGCACTTTAAAACGAAAGAAGTGACGATTCGTGTCGGTGGTGAATATAGGGATTATACACATATATATTATAGGCGTGTTTTTCCGATAGAGTTATCTGTCTATTCATACAATGAAATTCGAGTGAGGCAACGTAGTAGCACTGATGGAAAACCGATTGTGCGCCTAAAGGCATCGGCTTTGGAGAGACTGATTGCAGAGGAACATAGCCGAGAATGGGAATTGTATTTGGCGACGGGAGAAATATCGGGGCTTGAGCTGTTTAAAGGGGAAGAGTGAAAGTCAAAACACAAACCCAGCTCTGGTGCTATCTAAAACAATGCCATTAAGTTAAGCCAGGGCGAACACGCAGGTTCGCCCCTACAGCCACGAAAGACGTGGGGTTTGGTAGGGGCTGACCTGCGTGTCAGCCCTTAACTTAATGGCATTGGCTATCTAAAAGGAGTAAAGACATGAGCGACACTTATGCAATTGAAAACAATGCGATTGATGGGGAGGATGAAATGGGCTCTTTGAATCATAGCATAGTGCAAACTAATTTAGCATTTTTGCTTAAATTGAGCAAAAAATTCGCCGTCATGACCGAATTAAGTCTGGATATCAGTCAGCATGATCTTAGCAAGTATGATATCGACGCTAAGGAAGAACTCAAACCGGATGTTTGCGCTTACCTAAAACGTCCTGTCGTGCCAGACGGTAAAAATGATTTGCTGAAGGTTTCTCAAATGCCTGACTTAGCAATTGAAATACTCTCACCCAGGCAAGCGATTAGTTACTTGGTTAGAAAGATCAATGCCTATTTTGAACTGGGCGTAAAATCATCTTGGTTGGTTGATCCTGAACAAAAAATCATAACGGTCTATTCACGCCCTAAGCGACATCTACGGCGCAAACCTTTTGCTTTGGACACCGCACCAGAAATCATTGATGAAACTATGGACATCCAACTCCCAATTGGAGAAATCTTTGATGAGGAGGAACGATACTAAGACGCAATAACTACACGGATTGCATTTAAAAAAGGATTAGTTATTGATAAGTCCTATCTATAAACATTAGTCTTTTTTCAATTAAAGGAGTAAATACGATGACAAAACTGAGCTGACGAATTGCATTATGAGTAGGGGCAATCCCTTGTGGTTGCCCCTGTTGTATTATCTACCCCCCACCAATAGCCCGTACAATTTCCACCCTATCTCCCGCCGATAACATAAAACTATCAAATTGACTGCGCGGCACAATCTCCAAATTGATCTCGACAGCTAATCTTTTATTTTCTAAATCTAATTGTTTTATCAACCTGCTAATATTCAGCCCATCCTCAACTTGTTGCGAGTGACCGTTTAAAAAAATTTCCATTATTTTTTTTCCCTGTTTTGTTTGACTATTGAAAAAATTTTCTCTATAATCTTATCCGCTCTCATCCAGCGGGTGTAGTTCAATGGTAGAACCTCAGCTTCCCAAGCTGATAGCGTGGGTTCGATTCCCATCACCCGCTCCACCCATCAAACCCTCAAAATTAAATCCAGATCACATCCCCAAACTAAAGTTTGGACTCCTAATCTATTTCTGATAACTGATAACTGATAAAATGGAGCCAATGATGAACATAGCACCATTTGATTTAAAAAGTATTGAAACCGCACTACAAAAATATTTGTTTGAAACCCCCGATCCCGACGAAAGTGTTAGAGTTTTATTAGAAAATCCCCAATTGCTCACTGACTTTGTTGATAATTTGTTTGGCGCCCTGATCGAAGAGGCGGAAAATGAAAATCTGGTCAAATTTTATCAAGCACGTCGTCTATTGTTGCAAACCGTTAAAGATTCCATCTCAAAGAAAAATCTTGCCTTATTACTAATGATTAAACAAATAGAATCAAAAAAGGAAAAATTAGCGAAAACGATGGGAAAGCCTTTCGAGTTTCAAAATATTTTGGACAAAGTGCAGGCATGGTTAGAAGCGCCAACGCGAGAAAAAGGGATTAGCATTTTACAACAAAATCCTGAATTGTTGACGGATCAACCAGAAAGGATGTTTAGTCATCTCATAGATGAAGCTCAGCAGCATGGCAATGATTTTTTTGTGCGAATACTGCGTACTCTCAGCGAATTTTTCCGAGTGATAAGGCTAGAAATCGGCACTAATAAAACCGCATCCAAAGATGAACTCAAACAAGCAGTGGAGTACGCACTCGAACATACTGATTTTTCAGTCTTTATCGAAGGCAAACAACCCGCTATTTTTATTGCTTAAACATTGGAGTTATTTATGCGTTTGATAAAAATATTTATTTTGATGAGCCTACCCTTAACAGCATGGGGGGCTCATCTTCACTATATCCTTGATGTCACAATAGCACCTCAAAATCAGACATTGATTGGCGTTGTTCATATCAAAGCCGCTAGCAATCAGGTAATACGTTTAAATGTAGAAAAATTATCTAAGCTGACACTGGATGGTAAAGTGATCAGCCCTGATAAAGGGCACATAACGCTAGATATTAAAACGGATCAAGCACTTGTCATCCACTACCAAGCTCGGTTAAATCAGAAACCCCTGCATTTTGTTGATCAAGACAACGTTTTTTTAACCGGGCACTGGTATCCGCAGCCCGATGTTTTGGCAGAATACGCCCTTTCAGTGACACTACCGAGTGGCTTTATTGCAACCTCTGAAGCCGATGCCGTTAAAATTCAAGCAACTGAAACCACCTCCACCTTTTCTTTTCAATTTAATCATCCATTAGACTCACTAAATTTAGCCGCCTCAAAAAATTACGTCTTGAAAACAGAAGCCTATAAAAATATTAGGCTCGAAGCGTATTTTTTTAAAGAGGATGCCCACCTCGCTGACATTTATCTTGAGTACAGCAAAAAATATTTAGCGATGTATGAAACAATGCTGACTCCCTATCCCTATCAACGATTTGCCATTGTCGAAAATATACTCCCCACTGGTTTCGGTATGCCAACTTATACCTTATTGGGGCGTGCTGTTGTCCGTTTGCCCTTTATCGTTAAAACGTCGCTAGGGCACGAAATTCTACATGAATGGTTTGGAAATTCCGTTTTTATTGATTATGACAAAGGAAATTGGGCAGAAGGCATCACCAGTTATTTGGCTGATCAACACTATGCGGCACTTGAAAACAAAGGCGCGGATTATCGCAAGCAAATCATGGTGGATTATAACGCCTATGTCAATAATAACGCCATCCCAATCAGCGCATTTAAAGCCCGCCATAATAAAGCTGAACGCGCCATCGGCTATGGCAAAACGGCTATGGTTTTTCATCAATTGAGAAAACGCTATGCTGATGAAATATTTTTTGCCGCTTTGCGTGAATTTATTAAAAATTACGCCTTTCGTCTTGCCAGTTGGGGCGACATACAAGACACATTTGAAAAAATAACGGGGGATAAATTAGACTTGACGCAATGGCTAGAACGCAAAAATATCCCTCACATCATTGCCCAAGACGTTCAATTGCTCGTCGCACAAGGCAAATTGACGCTTTCATTTACCCTTATACAACAAACCACGCCCTATCAATTGCAATTACCGATTACTATTTACACGGATGTTGGAAAAACGCAACAACTGATTGAAGTGAGCAAAGAAAAGGAAAAATTCACCCTGATATTGGATGAAGTGCCGACTAAAGTTGTTATTGACGAAAATTATGACGTGATGCGACAATTATTGCCCGAAGAAATTCCACCCACATTGGGGCGAGTGATGGGCAAGGAAAATATACTTGTGGTTATGTCAGAACCCCAACTATATCAACCACTGATTGATAGCTTGGCTCGCGGCGCACAATCACAAGAAGATATTCCGTTTACACAACTCAAAGACAACTCCCTAATCATTGCCGGATTTGATACACCAATGGTGGACCTGTTATTTGGTAAACAAGCCATTCCTGAAGACGGCGTGCGCGTCGTTGTCCATAAAAATCCCTATAACGAAAATGAAGTGATTGCCTTATTACACGCAAAAAATGCCCATGAAGTCAAAGCCGTGGCGCGAAGATTATCCCATTATGGCAAATATAGTCAGCTCACATTCAAGGGCGGCAGAAAGACTGACAAAACCATTAGCGATTCCAATCAAGGCATTTTTTTACTAACGCGCCCACCCACTCAAGCACTTAAACCTAATAATATAGCAACGCTGAACGACATCAAACTAAACGATAGTCGAATAATTTATGTTGGCGAACAACACAATAAATTCGCTCATCATTTCAACCAATTGAGAATAATCAAAAAATGGCACCAAGCGGGCTATAAAATCGCCGTGGGCATGGAAATGTTCCAATTACCCTACCAAAAAACATTAGATGAATACATGGCAGGGCTTATATCAGAGCAGCGTTTTCTCAAAGAATCCGGCTATTTTAGCAATTGGCGTTTTGACTATAACCTATATAAGCCAATCATAGACTACCTCAAAAGCAATGGTATTCCGCTGATCGCGCTCAACCTCGAAAAAGAGATTACTGGCAAAGTCGCTCGCGAAGGTATCCATAGCCTAACAGCCGAAGAAAAACAACACTTACCGTCAGAAATAGACTTATCCAATGAACAATATCGAGAAGTGTTATACCAAGTATTTCTGATACACCAAAAGCATCAGGGACATCAGGATTTTGAATACTTTTTGCAAACCCAAGCGCTTTGGGACGAAACCATGGCACAAACGGCGGATAAATTTCTTGTCGAACACCCAGATACTCGATTAATCGTCTTAGCGGGCAACGGACATGTGATGTACAAATATGGGATACCTGATCGGCTTTCTCGGCGCAATGGAGAACCATTTACGGTCATTGTACAGGGAGAAAACCTAAATGAAGGTATTGGCGATTACGTCCTTTTTAGTGAAGAACTCCAAGGAAAACAATCACCTAAAATTGGCATAGGGATAGAAGAAAAAGACAAACAAGTTGTGATTATGAGCGTTGCTGATAATACGCCAGCGAAAAAGGCGGACTTGCAAGTCGGGGACATTATTACGAAATTAGCGGACAAGAAAATAGAGACATTGGTTGATCTGAAATGGGTGCTATTTTATACCGAGATGGGTGACACGGTGAAAATAGAAGTGCTGAGAAATGACGAAACAATGACGCTTGATGTTACATTCTTTACATTTGGACATCATTGATGGTAGGAGTCCAAGATTTATCTTGGACATTTCGCTTGCATCGAGTTTCTAATTTAAAAATAACCGAATGACAACTTCAAAAGAACCTTTTGATGAAACGGCGAAAGCCTTTTATCGCCATCTCTTTAAAACTTGGGGCGTTGAGGTGGAAACGGAGCGAGAAGTATTCTCTCACGCACGTACCATTGATCTGGTGGTATCGTTAAGCGAGGCAGATCGTGACAAATTACGGGACACCGTGTTTGCCCATTTTAAATCGCTTAACGCCCTTGAACTCAAAGGGATTAATGATCCACTCACCCTAGCCGAACATAATCGGATTCTCATGCGAGCTTGGGCACTTGGAGCGATCCCCAAATCGGTTTCAACTGAACACCAAGAAGAAGATGATGATGATAATAAAGAATCCGTTCCACTTCCTAACCAAATGACTGTGACAATCGTTTGTGTCATGCGGCCCGATAAAATTTTAACTCAACTGAGAAACGAGTTAAAATTTAAACGAATTGAGGCCGGCATTTATCACAGTAAAGAGGTGCTAGAAAAATGGATATTTTGTCCCAGTGAATTGGCTTTGGTGCCCAAAAACTATCCCTTATTGCCATTAGCACGAGGAAAGAGATTAGAAAAGTTTATTTCCTTGTGTGTGCGTGAGGGGCTTAACGATTATCTTAGACTTATATTAGACATTGGATTAGCCACTGATCCAGAAGTCATCTGGCGAAAAATTTTGGAGACAAAACAAATGAGACCAATGATACGTGAAGACACTTGGCCGATTATTGACCAGTTTTTCCGAGAAATGCCCGAAGCTATTGGGAAATTGCCGACGTTTCAAGAAGCTTTGGCAGATAGCCTAAAGCAAGGGAAACAGCAAGGCCAAAAAATTGGCGAACAACAAGGTGCTTTAGACAACGAGCATCGTCTCGTACTTCGTCAATTAGAGCGCAGATTTAACCAAGTACCAAAAAGCATTGTGCAAAAAATTGAGGCAACCTCTGATCTTGAACAATTAGATCAATGGCTGGTTCAGATTATTACTGCTAAAGAATTGGAAGAGATTGAAAGGCTTTTTCAAAGCTAAGCAAGCGTAGCACCATCATACACCCGCCCGCCAAAAAGGCGGGCACGACTACCAGCCCTCTAAAATCAGTATTTTTACCATATGCGAGATACTATTTTCTCTCAGAATAAATATACTTTCAGGTTTGACATGACTAATAATTTGAGGAGAATGCGTAGTAATAAGTACTGAACCATGAACCTCTGGTATGCGAAGCTAATTATCGAAGATATTGGAGTCCAAAGCTTTAGCTTTGGACTCCAAAGATTAATATTTAATAAAGTACCGTTTTTCTCTATACATAAATCCCCATTCGGGTTCTTTTGCCATGTCAGATGTAAATTATCGCAATAATTTGATTCTCTTTATTTTTTGTTAAAATATCAAACGGGTTGGCATTATGGCATCTTAAAAAGGAGATGTCTAGTTTCGTTAATCTAAAACGCAACGGTTTACGCAGGTTCTTCGTTTGTAGGGGCAATCCTTTATGGTTGCCCATGCCATTGCCGCCACCCTACATATTATTGATATTCCCCTGCATGATGTTCATACAACCAATTGCTAATCCGATGATTAACTTGGCTCATTTATATGGTATATTGACAGCCTCCGAGCAACGGATTTATGCCTACACTTGCTTTGCAGTTTAATCTAAAAGGAGAAAATAATGCCAAAAAGATTTAATGACACCGGATTATGTATTCCTTATCGACATTACATGGTTGATACATCTGCCAAACTCAAGCAAATTATTCAACTGACGGAGAGGGGCGAATATTTCACCATCAATCGTCCGCGTCAGTTTGGCAAAACCACAACCCTGTTTTTACTCGCCAAACAACTAAACCAGCTAGATGATTATGTAGCGTTAAGGATTAGCTTTGAGGAAATAGTCTGAACCATGAATTTTATGATATTTTAAAACATCAAACGCTACATGCAGCAGGCCAGCATAAGATGGGTTTATCCGCTGTTCGATTTGCAATCCCTTGTGCTATCACCGTAGGACAGCGGATTGCAAGGCGAACAGCGGATAAACCTATTCGTTGTAAGTACTGAACCATGAGTTATCTGACATATTGGAGTCCAAAATACCTTAAAATTCATTGTTCGGTACTTATATCTTGCTTTTTTGTTGAAGATGAAACTTTGAAGGAGTATATAATGGGCTGGTGTTCTGGTACTTATGTATTTGATGAAATCGCAAAAGCGTATTTAGAAGATAAAAATCCGACAGAATTGATGATAGCAGTAGGAAAAGCCATGCAAAACGCGGATTGGGATTGTGAATATGATTCGGATTATTTCAATGATTCTCGGATGGAGGCTATTTGGATAAAAATGGGAATAGATCCTAATGAAGAATTTTGATCGTTTGGGTTAGCAAATTTGGAGAATAATCGGGAATTGTATAACAATGTCTTTAACTTGGTAATTAATGGTCATGGTTTTCCGTTCAGTAACGCTGATAAATTTTTGGAACGAGAAGGGCGCTTATTGTTTTTAGCCTTTCTTAAACCAATCCTGAACGGCAGAGGATTTGATTTCAAAGAGCCAACTGTAGCAGATGAACTACGCATGGATCTCGTTATCACCTATCAAGATCAACGCTATATAATTGAACTCAAACGCTGGTATGGAGAAAAATATCATCAACGGGGTTTGCAGCAATTAAGTGATTATATGGATATTTACTCACTAAAAAAGGGGTATATACTGATTTATGATTTCAATAAAGGCAAAAGCTACAAAGAGGAACTGATTTCGTTTCAGGATAAAGAGATTTTTGCGGTGTGGGTTTAGTAGAAATCAGAAGAGATTGAGCCGCGAGCGTAGTGCTACCTCAAAGCCATATCGTATCGGGCAACCACAAGGGATTGCCCCTACGATAAATCACGGTCCATGTAGGGGCAATCCTTTATGGTTGCCCGATACGATATGGCTTTGAGTGCTACCTACGCTTGCTATTTCTTTCTTTAATAAATAGGATTTTTAGAAATCATCGACCATAAACAATTTGCCCATCAATCAGCGTATAATTCACTTTCCCTTTCAATTCCCACCCCAAAAACGGTGAATTTTTCCCCAAACTGTGCATATTTTCTTCGCTCAATGTCCAACGCTTGTTGGGATCGAATATGCACACATCAGCAGCACGCCCCTCCGCTAAAGTCCCCGCTTCTATGCCTAAAATCTGAGCCGGTTTATAGGTGATATTGCCAAGTAGGCTCATTAAATCTATTTGCATCTCTTCGGCAAGTTGTAAGGTGAGTGGCAATAAAGTGTCTAGGGCTGAAATGCCCGATGCTGTCATCGCAAAGGGACTGCGTTTGGCATCCGCTTCATGCGGTTGGTGATCGGAGCAAATGGCCTGAAGGCTGCCGTGCCGTAAGCCTTCACGTAATCCTTCTTTATCATTTTGGCTGCGTAGTGGGGGGCAGACATGGCATTGACTGTTATAGTCGCTAATGTCCTTTTCCGTTAAAAATAGGTGATGGGCACTGACATCGGCTGTGACTTTGAGTCCTTTAGTTTGGGCTTCTTGAACCATGTTGACCGCTCGGGCAGTGGATAGGCGGCAAAAATGCGCTCGCACGCCGGTCATTTCAATCAATAATAATAAGCGGGCGACTTCTATCGTTTCGGCAGCTTCTGGAATGCCTGATAAGCCTAAGCGGCTGCTGATTGCGCCTTCATGGGCACAGCCGTCGCGTCCGAGCCATGGGTCTTGGGGATGTATAAAAACGGTTAATTCGCAGTTGGCTGCATATTCTAGGGCATGACGTAGTATGTCGGTGTTGACGATGGAATGCACGTTACTGACTCCGATACATCCGGCTTCTTTGAGTATGCCCATTTCGGCTAAATGTTCACCTTTTAAGCCTTGTGTCAGTGCCCCTAAGGGTAATACTTTCGCCATGCCAGCAGCGCGATGTTGCAGGAGTTCTGCCACGGCGGGCGTATCAATAACGGGTTTAGTGTCAGGTGGACAACAAATTGTTGTTATGCCATTGGCTGCCGCAGCGCGTGTTTCGCTGAGTATTGTGCCTTTATGCACCGTGCCGGGTTCTCGTAATCGTACACTTAAGTCGACTAAGCCGGGGCAAACAATCTGGTCTTTGGCTTCAATCTGTTCATCTGCCGAAAAATCAGCGGGTGGTGTGCCCAGGATTTTTCCGTCGGCGATATGCAGATCAGTGACTAAATCGAGATTTGAAGCGGGATCTATCACCCGTCCTCCAAGAATACTGAGCGTGCCCATTATTGCGTTCCCTTTTGTTCTGATATTGTACCTAATGTCTTCGCCATCACTGCCATTCTGATCCCTATACCATTGCTAACTTGTTGTAATATAACAGAACGTTTGCAATCGGCGATGCTTGAGTCGATTTCTACGCCGCGATTAATGGGGCCAGGGTGCATGACAATCGCGTCAGGGTGGGCGACTTTTAAGACTTCTTTAGTGAGTCCATAATATTGAAAGTATTCATGGGCACTGGGTAATAAGGCACCTTGCATTCGTTCTCGTTGTAGGCGCAGCATGATGATGACATCGACTTCGCGCAGTCCGGCTTTTAGGTTGTGAAATACTTGGGTGCCGAGTGCTTCTATGCCTTTTGGTATAAGTGTTTTGGGGCCAACGACGCGGACTTCTGAAACGCCTAAGGTGGTGAGCGCATGAATGTTTGAGCGGGCGACTCGTGAGTGTAAAATGTCGCCGACAATGGCAACGCGCAGGGGGGCAAATTCGCCTTTGTGTTGGCGGATGGTGTACATGTCCAACATGGCTTGGGTAGGATGTTCGTGTTGTCCATCGCCAGCGTTGATGATGCTGATATGGGGGGCAACGTGTTGAGCCATGAAGAGCGGGGCACCTGCGGCGTTGTGACGGACGATAAACATGTCACACTGCATGGCTTCGAGATTACGCAGCATGTCAATGAGATTTTCACCTTTGCTGCTTGAGGAGGTACTAATATTAAAATTTAGGACATCGGCTGAAAGGCGTTTGGCTGCTAATTCAAAGGTGGTGCGGGTACGGGTGCTGTGTTCAAAAAATAGGTTGATAATCGTTTTGCCACGGAGTAGGGGGGCTTTTTTAACGGCTTTTTCGCTGACGCTGATAAAGGAGGCGGCTGTGTCTAAAATTTCAATGAGCAAGGCGCGTTTTAATCCTTCAATGCCTAAGAAATGTTTAAGATGGCCTTGTTTGTTTAATTGAATGCTATTCATGCAGAGTGAATTTCTAAGGATAAGGGATCAGGACCATTGAGTTTGATATGTTTGCCCGGTTCTAAGCAGAGTGAGTAGCCGATCACGTCGGGTTGAATGGGTAATTCTCGCCCATTGCGTTCGACTAAGACGGCGAGAGTGACGCTGGCGGGGCGACCATAGTCAAAAATTTCGTTGAGGGCTGCGCGAATGGTGCGCCCGGTATGTAGTACGTCATCGACTAAAATCAGGTGACGATTTTCGACTTCAAAGGGCAATGTAGAGGGTTTGACGTGTGGATGTAATCCAATACGACTGTAATCATCACGATAAAAGGCGATATTGAGTTGCCCGAGTGGTTGTTGTAATTTTAGTAAGGCGTGTAGTCGTTCTGCTACCCAGACGCCGCCGGTGTGTATGCCTACGATTAATACCTCGTCACGCTTTTGTATTTTTAATTTGTGATTCAAGTAGTTAGCCATGCTTTCTAATAGCATGTCAATTTGATTTGTAGTCATTCGCTAAGCCAAGTTTCGAGAATAATTTGAGCGGCGACTGCGTCTAAATCTTTCCGCTTATTAGGGGAGATTCTTTGAGCCGCTGCGATTGAGGATAATCTTTCGTCAATGGTGTGAACGGGCAACTGATAACGCCCTTGTAATTGCCGACTAAAACGGCGGGCTGCAAGGGTGCTTGTGCTGTCTGAGCCATCGGCGTGCTTGGGTATGCCAACGATAAGTGCATCAGGTTGCCATTCTTGAATAAGGGCTGTTATATGTGCCCAGTCGATTTGCTGGTTTTTGACCCGCACGATAGCTAAAGGACGGGCGGTAGCGGTTAAGGTTTGCCCCACCGCTACGCCAATACGTTTACTACCGTAATCAAATCCCATTAGATAGTTATCCATGTCCCACTTCAGTAGATAGTAAAGCCAAATCAACGCCCATAGCAGCCGCAGCGGCGTGCCAGCGTTGTTCTGGGGGCGTTTGAAAAAGTATTTGGTGATTGGCTGGCGTGGTGAGCCAAGCATTATCTGCCATTTCTTGATCCAATTGTCCCGCATCCCAGCCAGCATAGCCGAGTGCAATCAATGCTTTTTGGGGGCCTTTACCACCGGCAATCGCTCCTATAATATCACGCGAGGTGGTAATACAGAGTTCATTATTGATAGTGATCATCGCATTCCATTCTCCGGCAGGTTGGTGAATCACAAAGCCACGTTCAGGTTGCACTGGTCCTCCTTCAAAAACAGGTAGGCGGTTGGCATAAGGGTTTTCGGATTCTATCCCCATGTGTTCAAAGAGATCGCCAAATTTGATGTCCATTGGACGGTTGATCACTATTCCCATCGCTCCCTCTTCATTGTGCAGACAAATATAGGTGACTGTCTGAAAAAAGTTGGGATCGCCCAAAGTCGGCATGGCAATTAAAAAGTGGTTTGTTAAATAGGTGGTTTCAAACATAATTTTTGCACCCTAATTTCTATATAGAACGATGTGGCAATATTAATGTTAACATAAACAAAAAACTAGCCGCGACTACTACGGATGGTCCAGTCGGGGTATCCCAGTGCCAAGACATGTATAAACCCATAACGACCGCTATCCCGCCTATTAAACTGGCTAAGAGTGCCATGATTTCTGGGGTGCGGGCAAAACTACGCGCGGCGGCTGCTGGAATAATCAACATAGAGGTTATTAATAATATGCCAACAATTTTCATGGCAACGGCAATCACTAGGGCAACCATTAGCATAAATATTAAACGCGCCCAAAACACTGATACGCCTTCAACTTGTGCTAATTCTTCATGGACCGTTATCGACAATAAGGATTCCCATATTAAAATAAGAGATAATAAAATTAATGCCCCCCCGCCATAGAGCCAATATAAGTCGAGGCGTGTGACTGCTAACAAGTCGCCAAATAAATAGGCATATAAATCAATCCGTAAGCCTTCTCCTTCCAAAAAAGCCAGTGCGACGAGTCCCAAAGATAAGGCGGTATGGGCTAATATACCTAATAAGGTGTCAGTTGCAAACCGTTTTTGTGATTGCAATATGACTAATAATAAGGCTATCGCAATAGAGACGCTCAGGGTGGTGAGCATCAAAAGGTTGTTCAATTTTAATTGAATAGTTGAATTGAGCAAAAATCCCAGTGCAATACCTAATAAGGCTGAATGTGCGAGTGTGTCGCCAAAATAGGCCATCCGTCGCCATACTATAAAACAGCCTAATGGTCCTGCAATCAAGGCAACGCCTAATCCACCTAAAAATGCTCGCCATAAAAAGTCATCCATTTTCTGTTTTTCCTTGATGGTGGTGGGTATAAATAGCTAAATCCCGCGCCGCTCTTGCGCCAAATAATTCTAAATAGGCGGGGTGTTGAGTGACCGTTTCTGGATGTCCAGAGCAACACAGGTGTTGATTCAAGCAAACAACATAATCGGTTGCGGACATGACTAAGTGTAAATCGTGCGATACCATTAAAATACCACAACCACGCTGTTTTCTAATTTGGGCAATGAGTTCATAGAGTTCATATTGTCCATTAATATCAACGCCTTGTATGGGCTCATCGAGTACTAATAAATCTGGCTTTCGTAATAGTGCGCGTGCCAATAGCACTCGTTGCATTTCGCCGCCAGAAATGCTTTGTAGTGGACGTTTAAAGATATGCTTTGCTCCAACTTCTTCTAGGGCATATCGGAGAACCGGTGTTTGTTTGACGCCGCCTAAACTGAGAAATCGTGCGACTGTCAGTGGTAAGACGGGATCGATGCTGATGCGTTGTGGCATATATCCTATGCGTATGCCGGTTTGTCGAAACACTGTCCCCGTTTGGGGCGTTAATAGGCCTAATACGACCCGTACTAGCGTCGATTTACCCGCGCCATTCGGTCCAATGAGGGTAATAATCTTACCACGTTGCACATCCAGTGATATTTGTTGCAAGGCGGTATATTGCTGAAATTGCACGCATACGTCGCGTACTTGTACTAATATATTATCTGGTGCCATTATTTTGCCTTATAGCTTAAAAGTACGGTGGTCAAACCCCTTAGTACAACGGATTAGGGGAATAAACGGATTTGTTAAAGGAATATTAACGTAATCCGTTTATTCCCCTAATCCGTTGTACTTATTTTTGGCTTCTTGTGGCATCGGAGTCACTCACGCGCCGCTCTACAAATCGCCGGAACTGAGAAAGTCATTCATCCATTTTTAGCTTTTTTATCCTGTCAATCCTAAGAATCAAGGTTCAGACCATCCAAGCCAAAGCCAACACCGTCACCACCAACAAATAAAGCGGCGTATAACTCACCCGATAAAAGCTATGAAAAGCACCCCCTAAGACTTGTACTAAATTCGTCAGTCCATGTTCCAACTTAACAAGGCTCCCCCTAAACCAAGGCCCAATCACGCGCATCACCCCCGGATAGAAATTATGCGTATAGTTATAGGGTATATCGGAAGACAGAAAATGGCCGCCCGCGTAATTGTCCCATTGATGAGTAATAAAGCGTCGGTTGCCCAAAAAGAAAATAATGGCACCAATGCCAACCCCATAAAAGAATATTCCACTCACCCATAACATATTCAGGCTGCCATTAGGCCAACTCACGCCACCTAAATGGTAAACAAGGCTTTCATAACCTAAAACCATTTGCGCTTTGTTCACTAATGCCAAACTCAATCCCGGCATCGCGCCAGTGATAAAAGCAATCCCCGCAAGTGCTAACATTGGCACCAGCATGATCCAAGGCACTTCTTTTATCTCATAATGTTCCTTTCGTAATTGTCCTAAGAAAATATTATGAATTAATTTATACACACTCAGGATAGTCCCTAAAGTACTGATGGAAACAGCCACCAATAACAAAGGCATTTCGGCCTCTAATAATGCTTTATAAATAAACCACTTGGAGACAAAACCATTCATCGGTGGCAAACCTGCTAAACCAATAATACCCATCAGCAGCGTCACATAAGTGAGCGGCATTCGCACTATCAAACCACCTAAGCGATCCAAATCCGCAGTGCCAGTGCGATAGATCACTGAAGTCACCGCCAAGAATAAAGCCGCCTGATAGATGGCATAATTAAATATATGCAAAAGACCACCCGTGACACCCATCGGCGTCGCAATCAGAATGCCTAACAACATCAGTCCGCCTTGACCAATCCCATGCCAAGCCAACAATAAACGCGCATCGGTTTGTTGTAAAGCAATAAAAGTAGGAATAATGGAAGTGAGCGCGGCTATCCAAATCAATAGGCTACGTGCATCTAAAAAAGTAAAAGGTATCCTCATTTCTACCAATTGCGTTACGCCGGAAACTTGTAATAGCACCAAAGCAAAGGCAAATACCCCCATTCGAGCGGAGATGGCACTGAGAAAAGAGGCATTGGCACCTGGCGTATAGGCATAAGCATCGGCTTGCCACAGATGGAAAGGCATCATACCCATTTTCACAAAAAAACCACTGCTAAAGAGTAAAACTAATGGCCATAATGTCGGAAAATCAGGCAGAGCATCCCAAAATGCGACAAATTCTAAGGAGCCCACTTGGAGATAGACGAGGACAATCGCGGTCAAAATGGCCATTGCGCCTCCCATTGCATAAATAAGATAACGAAAAGCCGCATCCGCAGCCTTGCCACCGTGTTCTGTTATAATTAAATAAGTGGCCCAACTGACCAATTCCCAGCCAATAAACAGGCTCAAAAAGTCGCCACTCGACAGCAGAATTAACATAGCTAAAACATTCACTGCCATAGCGACATGTTGTAGGCGCATATCTTTTTGCGTTTCGCCCCAATCTCCAACCGTGTACATTGAAGTGAAAAAGGCAACGCCCACCGTAATAATGGCAAAAAACCAACCTAAGCCGTTTATTTCCCAATGAATGACATTATCAAGTACACTAAATGAAAAAGAGGCGGCTAGCGGCATTTTGTCCCATAAGCCAATGAGTACAATCAATTGCATGGCATAACCCATCATGCCAAACAAACCGGCGTAGCGTCGTTTGCCTACTACATAGACTAATACGACGGTAAATATAGATAATAAAAAGAGTAAATTTAATAAGTTCATAGTTAGCTTATCCCATTGAAGAGTTCAAATATTAACCGGTTTATCGGTTTAGTACAAATATAAATGGCCGCCAAAAAATCCTATTTCTTGAAGAAATAGGATTTTTAAACCCGCATGTCTATTATTCATTTATTTTTTATGTTTTGCTAGCAAATTTGAATTTTTTATGCAAAAATTGACATCAAATTAACACCGATTTTTGTCACATATGCTCATTGAATTTAGTGTCACTAATTTTCGCTCGATCCAAGAAACTCAAACACTCAGTATGATGGCAAACGCTGCCACGGAATTACAAGCTGAAAATACCTTTAATTCTGGTATTGCCCGATTGCCACGCCTACTACATTCTGCGGTCATCTATGGTCCCAATGCTGCGGGAAAAAGTAACTTGCTATTAGCCCTGCGTTTTATGAAAAATTTTGTCTTATCATCCGCAAAGGAAGGTCAACAGGGCGAAAAAATTAAAATCACGCCATTTCTTTTTCATCAGCAAACAAAAACACAAGCGTCTGAATTTGAAGTGCTATTTATCCAAGAGGGTGTACGTTACCAATATGGCTTTGCGCTAACAGACGAGCGAGTGACTCATGAATGGTTGCTTGCTTATCCTGAAAAACGGGCACAGCGTTGGTTTGAACGGGAATATGACTTTTCTTCTCAGCAAGAAAACTGGTATTTTGGCACTAAGTTTAAAGGCCGCCGCCAAGTTTGGAAAGAAGCGACGCGGAGTAATGCGCTTTTTCTATCTACCGCTATTCAACTGAATAATACACAGCTTAAACCGGTATTTGATTGGTTTCAAGAACAGCTTTACGTTGGAAAAAGCATGAATTTTGATCCCAGCACGACTATTCGTCAATGTCAGACCAGCAAACAGAAAATTCTGGCCTTTCTGAAGGCGGCAGATTTGAGTATTGAAGATTTTCATTTGAAAACGAAAAAGGTTTCTTTGGAACACTTTTTTGCTGAGATGCCTCAAGCTTTAAGGGAACAGCTAAGAATTGAAGTAAAAATGCTTCATAATGTCATTGGCGATAATCAGAAAAAAGTAGCACTTAACTTAGAAGATGAGTCGGATGGCACTCAACGGCTATTTGAATTCGCAGGCTCATGGCTAGATACGCTTGAAGTGGGAGCCGTTTTAGGAGTGGATGAATTAGATAGTAGCCTACACCCTCTGATAATGGGTTTTCTGATAGGCTTATTCCATAACCCAGAATTCAACAAGCACCATGCTCAATTGATTGTGACTACCCATGACACTGCTGTACTAGATAAGGAAATATTCCGACGCGATCAAATTTGGTTTGTAGAAAAAAATGAAGAAAATGCGACACTGCTTTACCCATTATCGGATTTTAGCCCACGTAAAGAAGAAGCTTGGCAAAAGGGCTATCTGAGAGGACGGTATGGCGCGTTACCTTATGTCAAGTTGAGGGCTTTTGATGGGAACTGACAATCTTCACCACAAACGTAACGTAAGGAACGCAAAGCCGCCTCTTTAGCTCGTAAAAAGGCAAAACGGAAAGCTTATGACGCAGTGTTAATCGTCTGTGAGGGCGCAAAAACTGAGCCACACTATTTTGAAGAATTGCGTGATGCCTTATGTCTTAGCACTGCAAATATTGAAATTGTCGGTGAAGAATCAGGTTCTGCTCCCATTAATGTGGTTGATGTCGCAATAAAAAAATACAAAGAAAACCCAGATTATGATCGTGTCTATTGTGTATTTGATAAGGATACACACGAAAGTTACCAAAAGGCTTTACAAAAGATTAGAGATACCCGTTTGCCCAAGGGTGGCAAACTTTATGCAGCTCATTCTGTGCCATGTTTTGAGTATTGGCTGCTACTGCATTTCATCTATACGACACAATTTTTTTATCCAACCGGAAAGCGGTCTGTTTGTGAGCAAGTGATAGCAGAACTTGAGCAAGCTGATCGCCTTCCAAATTATCAGAAAGGAAATCAGCAGATTTTTGAACAAACCAAAGAACTGCTGGAAAAGGCTATTCAAAGGGCCAAACAGGTTGAACAATATCACAAAAACAATGCGACTGGAACAGATAATCCCTCTACACGAGTCTATGAGTTAGTAACATATCTACAGAATTTGAAGAAATAGGCCAGTCCGCTAATCCAGCCGACAGAAAAACTTTTTACATCAATTTAGGGGTCACACTCCCTTTCTTTAAGCGGTGTTTTGGCAACCCTACCGCTTTGTTCAGGAGATGACGATCTTTATTTTACCCCGACATCTGCCCCAATATCGGCTGACTGGCTCAGATGGGCTCAGAAGCTTGTTTACTCGAACCCTTTATAAATAAACCGAGTCAAGTATAAATTCGTGATTGTATGCTCAAACTCTTTGCGTTGCATAGCGAGTTACTACGCCAAGCCAAACGTAAAAAAAAATCGGATTTCTTTAAATTAAAAAAAAAATGACCAACACCACAAACTATCTCAGCCCCCCCACCCTCACCCCCAAGCAACGCCAAAATTGGGGACGATTATATGGCAGCAGCGTCGGATTAATGATCAGCGAAGCCGCACAAAAAACGCCCGTGATTGTGATAACCCCCGACTCTCTCTCCGCGCAACGCTTGGTTGAAGATATTCAATTTTATGCAAAACCAGACTTGCCTTTACTGATTTTTCCTGATTGGGAAACCTTGCCTTATGACCTATTTTCTCCGCATCAAGACATTATTTCTGAACGCCTAACCACCCTCTATCACTTACCAGACATTGAGCAGGGCGTATTAGTCTTACCTGTCAACACCTTAATCTCCCGTCTCGCACCAACAGACTACATCAAAGCCAAAAGCTTATTAGTCACCACCGGGCAACAATTAAATCCAGGAAAATGGTGCCAACAATTAGAACTCAACGGCTATCGTCGCGTTGAACAAGTCATGGAACATGGCGAATTTGCCGTGCGTGGGAGCCTGTTAGATTTATTCCCAATGGGCAGCGAACAGCCTTATCGTATTGACTTATTTGATGATAAAGTCGATAGCATCCGCAATTTTGATCCCGATACGCAACGCTCTCAATCCACCATTAAAGAAATTCGTTTGCTCCCAGCGCGTGAATTTCCCTTAACCGACGAATCCATTGAACAATTTCGCAGCCAATGGCGTACCGAATTTAGCGGCGATCCCACTCGTTGCCCCATTTATCGAGATGTCACTGCCAATTTAGCCCCCGCCGGGATTGAATATTATTTGCCGCTGTTTTTTGAAAAAACGCATACCTTATTTGATTACTTGCCAAGCAATAATCTCATCATCACCTTAGAAGGTGTCTTAGAAAAGGCTGAGCAATTTTGGCAAGAAATCAGCGAACGTTATGAACAATTGCGCCATAATGCAGAGCGCCCCATTTTGCCCCCAACTCAATTATTTTTACAAGCAAACCAAGTATTTGCAGAATTACACCCGCATATTAATCTCACTCAAGACGAAACCGCCAAGGGGCACAATTTTGCAACCCGTCCACCGCCCAAATTGCCCGTTGATAGCCGCGCTTCGCAACCCTTGAGCACTCTCCAAAAATTTTTAGAAAGCTTTCAAGGACGTGTACTGATAGGAGGTGAAACAACAGGGCGGCGTGAAAGTTTATTAGAATTACTGAATAAGCACAACTTGGTCGCAAAAGTCGTAGACAATTGGCAAGCGTTTTTGCACAGTGAAGCCCCTTTATGCTTGACCGTTGCCCCGCTGGAACAAGGTTTAGTGCTAGAAGAGCCCCAACTGGCACTCATCAGCGAAACTCAACTCTTTGGTGAACGAGTCGCACAGCGCCGCTTGCGTAAAAAAACGATACAACGGGATACTGATAGCATTGTCCGCGAACTCACCGAATTAACTATCGGTGCCCCCGTCGTGCATGAAGAACATGGCGTCGGACGTTATCAAGGCTTAATAACGCTAGAACTGGGCGGGATAGAGGCGGAATTTTTACATCTTGAATATGCCAAACAAGATAAACTCTATGTCCCTGTTTCCTCATTACATTTGATTAGCCGCTTTACCGGCATCGACCCAGAACGAGCACCCCTGCACCGCTTAGGCTCAACTCGATGGGAAAATGCAAAACGCAAAGCGGCTCAAAAAGCCAGCGATGTTGCCGCCGAATTATTAGATATTTATGCCCGACGGGCGGCACGACAAGGGCATGTCTTCAAAATTAACCAAAATGACTATCAAGCCTTTGCCCAAGCTTTCCCCTTTGAAGAAACGCCCGATCAACAAGATGCCATTGAAGCCGTGTTAAATGATATGTACTCAGAGCATCCCATGGATAGGCTCATCTGTGGTGACGTGGGCTTTGGAAAAACCGAAGTCGCGATGCGAGCCGCTTTTGTCGCTGTGATGGATGGGCAACAAGTGGCTGTCTTAGTACCCACAACCTTGTTAGCTCAACAACATCATCAAACTTTCCAAGATCGTTTTGCTGACTGGGCAGTACGAGTTGAACAACTGTCACGCTTTCGCTCCAAAAAGCAGCAAACGGAAAGCTTAAAAGCGGTGGCAGAAGGACAATCCGATATCGTCATCGGCACCCATAAGCTGTTACAAGATAATGTCAAATTCAAAAACTTAGGCTTAGTCATTATTGACGAAGAACACCGTTTTGGGGTCAAACAAAAAGAGCGATTTAAATCGCTACGGGCAGAAGTCGATATTCTCACCCTCACCGCGACACCCATTCCCCGTTCATTGAATATGGCTTTATCCCATTTGCGGGATTTATCAATCATTGCCACTCCACCCGCCCGCCGCTTGGCCGTAAAAACGTTTATAAGGGAATGGGAATCGCCGTTAATGACTGAAGCCATCCTGCGCGAATTAAAACGCGGTGGGCAAGTGTATTTTCTGCATAATAATATTGAGACGATTGGAAAAATAGCGCGGGAGCTAGAAGAATTAGTCCCCGAAGCACGGGTGCAGATTGCACATGGCAAAATGCGGGAACATGAGCTTGAACAGGTGATGCAAGATTTTTATCACCGCCGTTTTAACGTTTTAGTGTGTACCACCATTATTGAAACGGGGATTGATGTGCCCTCAGCTAATACGATTATTATTAATCGTGCCGACAAATTAGGTTTAGCACAATTATACCAATTACGTGGACGAGTCGGGCGCTCCCATCATCGCGCCTATGCCTATCTCATCATTCCCCCCCGTCAGACAATGACAAAAGATGCGCTCAAACGAATAGACGCTATCGGTAGCTTAGAAGAATTGGGCATGGGCTTTACCTTGGCAACCCATGATTTAGAAATTCGGGGTGCTGGCGAATTGTTAGGGAGTGGACAAAGTGGGCATATGCAGGAAATTGGCTATAATTTGTACAGCGAATTATTAGAACGCGCCGTTGCCTCCCTGAAATCGGGAGAAGAATCCCCCCCCAAATTAGAGCGAGGCACAGAAATTAATTTACAGAGCCCTGCTTTGTTACCGAGCGACTATATGCCCGATGTGCATACCCGTTTAATCATGTACAAACGGATTGCCAATGCGCCTGATCTTCAAACCTTGGATGACATCCAAGTAGAAATGATAGATCGTTTTGGATTATTGCCAGCACAAGCAGAAGCATTGATAAAAACAACAGAACTCAAATTGAAAGCGACGCCATTAAAAATACGCAAAATTGATTTTGGGGCACAAGGCGGTTATATCTTATTTGACGAACAAGGGACGATTGATCCCCTAAAAATCGTCAATCTCATTCAAATGCAACCCTCTCATTATAAATTAGACGGACAAAATAAATTGCAATTGTTGATGGAATTGCCCACTTTTTCAGAACGCTGTCAGGCTTTGGAGACTTTGTTGGTGGAGTTTAGTCGCTAAAAAAAATTTTTTTATTGGTTTGGCAAATAACGCTATGGGAAAAATACTCAATACAGTATAATAAAAAAAATTCTACTGATAACTAAAACTCATGAAATTTCCCTACGGTATTTGCGATTTTTATGACATAATGACGGAAAATTATTTTTACGTTGATCGCACCCATAAAATTCCTTTGCTTGAAGAAACAGGAGAGTATCTCCTCTTTCTCCGCCCACGCCGCTTTGGCAAAACTCTATTATTGTCGATGTTGGAAAACTATTACGA
>JALXAQ010000056.1 GCA_026991885.1 Thiotrichaceae bacterium | reverse complement strand
AAAAATCCTATTTTTTATTTTAAATTAAAAAATAGGATTTCGGAAAGTACTTAGGAGAAAAAATATGAAAATTGAATCTATACGACTGAAAAATTTCAAAGTATTCAAAAATACCCTGATGAGCGATATTCCCCAATTGTGCGTTATTGTCGGTGCGAATGGCGCGGGCAAATCAACGCTTTTTGACGTTTTTTGCTTTCTCAAAGAGGCTTACAAAGACAATATCTCTAAAGCGTTAAATAAGCGGGGCGGATTTCATGAAGTCAAAAGCAGAAATTCTGATGGTCCTATCGAAATTGAAATTAAAATTAAATTTAGCGAATCCTCATTTAAACCACTTATTACCTATTTTCTTTCTATTGAAGAGGAAAATGGGACACCCATTATTAAACGGGAAAAATTCGGGCATTTTCTTGATTTTTCGAGAGGTCAAGGATTTGTGGTGACACATCAAAGGGAGGAGCAAACCTTAGCGCGACCGGATATTCTTGCCATCAAGGGACTGGCACAGTTTCAGAAATTTCCTGTTATCATGAAGTTCGGTTCGTTGATTGAAAATTGGCACATTTCTGATTTTCAGATCAATAGTGCCAAACAGATTCAAGAAAACGGATATGCTGATCATTTATCCCGTGAAGGTGAAAACCTGTCTTTGGTAACACGCCGATTATATGAACGAGACCAAAATATTTTTAATGACATTTTAGAAAAACTTAAACAGCGCGTGCCCGGCATTAACTCGGTAGCCGCAAAAATCACTGAAGAAGGTAGAGTTTTATTGAAATTTAAGGATGCTAATTTTAAAGACCCTTTTTTAGCACAGCATGTCTCCGACGGTACGATCAAAATGTTTGCTTATCTGGTTTTGCTCTACTCACCTTCGGAGCACCCATTATTATGCGTTGAAGAACCTGAAAATCAACTTTATCCCAAATTGTTATGGGAGCTTGCTGAAGAATTTCGTATGTATGCCAATCGCGGTGGACAAGTATTTATTTCAACCCATTCTCCCGATTTTCTCAATGCGCTAGAATTGGATGAAATCTTCTGGCTCATTAAAAATGATGGATACACGACACTCAAACGCGCCAGGGATGATGAACAAGTTGCGGCATTTATGGCAGAAGGCGATCAGATGGGGTATTTGTGGAAACAAGGTTTTTTTAATGGAGTTGATCCTCAATGAAACATATTGTTTTTTTATTGGAGGAGCCTTCCGCAAAGGAAATGTTAGAAGGTTTGCTTCCCCGATTGGCACCGGAGGTCAGTTATCGTTGTATCGTATTTGAGGGTAAACAGGATTTAGAGAAGAATTTGGTTAAGAAAATACGTGCTTATCGTGTACCTAATAGTCAGTTTATTGTGTTACGGGATCAGGATGCAGGGGATTGTTACACTATTAAGCAGAAATTGGTTGAACTCTGTCAAAAGGCTAATAAAGCAGACAGTTTGGTCCGTATTGTCTGTAGAGAATTGGAAAGCTGGTATTTAGCAGATTTAAAGGCAGTAGAACTGGGGCTAAAGATTTCGGGGCTGGCTAAACGTCAAGGTAGTCAAAAATACCGTTCACCTGATTATTTAGACTATCCCTCAAAAGAATTAAAACATTTAACAAACGATAAGTATCAAAAAGTGGCGGGTTCCAGAAAGATCGGACCACATTTGGATTTGACGAATCAAAGCTCAAACAGTTTTCGAGTTTTTATCGAAGGAATTATGAAAAGGTTATAAAATGTTAACTAAAAGGAGCAATAAACAATATGTGTGGAATCGTCGGTGCAATAGCAAAACGTGATGTCGTGCCTATTCTCATTGAAGGTTTAAAACGCCTCGAATATCGTGGCTACGATTCAGCAGGCGTGGCTATTATTAATGAGTCAAGCAAGCAATTAGAACGCCAGCGCGTCACTGGTAAAGTTGCAGAATTAGAAACTAAACTAAATGAGAGTGCCTTATCTTCTCAGATTGGTATTGCCCATACGCGCTGGGCAACACATGGTAAGCCCACTCAAGAAAATGCCCATCCCCATTTTTCCAAAAACACGGTTGCGATTGTACATAATGGCATTATCGAGAATCATCATCTCTTACGGGAACAGTTAGAACAAAACGGTTATGAATTTAGTTCAGATACCGATACTGAAGTGATTGCTCATCAAATTCATTACCATCTCAATCAAGGTAAAGATTTATATGCCGCGTTTTCAGCAAGCTTGCAAGTGATTGAGGGTACTTATGCGATAGCAGTCATCAGCCCCCTTCTGCCTGGACATGTTTTAGCGGCACGGCGCGGGAGTCCTTTGGTGATTGGGCTCGGTGTTGGTGAGTATTTTATTGCTTCTGATGTAGCGGCTTTGATTTCGGTCACTCAACGGGTGATTTTTTTAGAAGATGGCGATGTTGTCGATCTTCAACACGATCAATTTAGTATCAGCGACTTATCAGGTGTTCCTGTGACACGTCCTGAGCATTTGAGCCAATTAGAAGCTGATGCGATTGAGCGTGGTGAATATCGCCATTATATGCACAAGGAAATTTTTGAGCAACCTCAAGCTATCATAGATACGCTAGAAGGGCGTATTCATAATGGGCGTGTACTCGAAGCGGCTTTTGGTCCTAAGGCACAGGCTTTGTTTGAAAAGATTGAGGCTGTACATATTGTCGCTTGTGGTACCAGTTATCATGCTGCTATGGTGGCGCGTTATTGGATTGAAACGCTGGCTAAGTTGCCTTGTGTGGTTGAAATTGCGAGTGAATTTCGTTATCGACAACCTTTGCCTAATCCAAAAGCTTTGGTTGTGACTTTGTCTCAGTCTGGTGAAACGGCGGATACGCTTGCGGCTTTGGAGGAGACGAAGCAGTTAGGTTTTGGCCCTAGTTTGGCTATTTGTAATGTGCCAGAAAGTTCGTTAGTACGTGCGTCGGATTTGGTTTTAATGACTCATGCAGGGCCTGAAATTGGGGTTGCTTCGACTAAGGCTTTTACGACTCAATTACTTTCTTTGTTAATGTTGACTGTGATACTCGGTCGCCGTCGTGGTATGGGTGCCGAAGTTGAAAATAAGATTGTCACTGCTATGTTGTCTTTGCCTAAACAGGTTGAAAGGGTGTTGACATTGAATGCGTCAATCGAGCAGTTAGCGGAACAATTTGCGGATAAGCGACATGCTTTATTTTTGGGTCGTGGCATACATTATCCGATAGCGATGGAAGGGGCGTTGAAGTTGAAAGAAATTTCTTATATTCACGCTGAGGCTTATCCGGCGGGTGAACTTAAACATGGTCCACTTGCTTTGGTGGATGCTGAAATGCCAGTGATTGCGGTCGCTCCGAATGATGCTTTACAGGAGAAGCTGAAATCGAATTTGCAAGAAGTCCATGCGAGAGGTGGACAATTGATTATTTTTGGGAATAAACGCGCTGTGATGCCAACGTCTGATTATATTCAAGTGATTGAATTAGGGGAGGTTGATGAGGTGATTTCGCCGATGGTTTATACGATTCCTTTGCAGTTATTAGCTTATCATGTGGCACTGATTAAGGGGACGGATGTTGATCAGCCTAGAAATTTGGCTAAGTCGGTGACGGTGGAATAAATTCGCTCTTTGTAACGCTTTTGGGGGAGTTAATCATTTCAACGGATTACGAGAGCGAGTCAGGTTAGTTATCAACTGAGTTAATCACAGTATTGATATTATATATTTATAAAAAGATATGAGGGTTTTAGCTGTCACAACTTATGAATCTATTCGATCATGATGTGAGATTGAACGACTCAAAAGACTAAAGGAAAACGATTCTAACCCTTTGAAATTTTTATGTCCCCCAAAAGCGTTATAAAGAGACTTTTAAGGCTTTTCACGCATTTCACGAACAATATTCACAATGTCCTTGGAGGCTAAATTAAGATCAACCCCTGGTACATCTAAGGGTGAATGGGCAGCTTGCAGTGGTTTCAGAACAAATAGTTGACCTTCCCTGCGTTTGATGTGAACTTCTCCATCAAAACAAGCGCGATCTAATAAGCTTGCTAATTGTTGTCTGGCTTCTGAAAAAGTGTAAACATTCATGGTTAGATCCTTATAATTTTGACACCCGCTGTTTCTGCGACTGTGAGTAAACGACGATCAAGTGAAAGCAAAGGTGCGTGGTATTTTAAGGCACAGGCAATGAGATAAGCATCATAAGCATAGATGTTGAACGTGTGAGACAGAGTTAATGCCTGGGTTAAATCCACATCAACTAGGCGAATGGGAATTTGCTGATAGGCATTAATGGCAGCCAGGGCTTGATTCAGTGTGGCTTTTTGACGCTTGAACATAGCCGAAAATGCGTTGCCGATTTCCCAATGCACAGACAGGGGAGCAATTAAATCAGCTCCCTTTGTGGCTTCAATCAATTTTGACTTGTCTGGCTCATTAGCAATAACCGCGATGATTGCTGAAGTATCAGTAGTGATGCTCATTTTGTTTAAGTCCTATTTAGTTGTACACACGTACAATTGTACAACTTCATAATGCAAAACTGAAATTTCACGCTAATCATCATTTTTTTAAATACTGCTTTTTATGCCAGAAAACAAGTGCTAAATCCATGACAAAACTCCACGCTCCGTGTGATTCAATTGTGCGCGCTCCTATTAAAATGAATGGGGAACAGACCAGATCGTAATTTTTTCTCGTTCCCACGCTCTGCGTGGGAATGCCTGCATGGACGCTCCGCGTCCTGTCCTGACGTCCAAGATAAATTAACTTTTTCCACCCACAGTAACAATCACTAACTTATCCAAGTGCAACCGCCGCTGAAAAGCATCTTTAATCATCTCCAACGTCACCGCTTCAATCTTGTTATTGAATTGGTGTAGATAATCCAACGGCAACTGGTAAAAGCCTATCATTGATAAATAGCCGATAATATCGCTATTACTCTTGATGCCGAGTGGAAAGCTGCCCGTAATACCTTGTTTAGCCTTTTTTAATTGCTCCTCGCTAGGGCCATTTTTAATAAAGTTGTCTAGCGTCTCATTCACCACTTGCAATGCTTGTGCGGTTTGATCATTACGGGTTTCTAAGCCGCCTATAAAGGGTCCTGCAACCCGTCGTGGTGCAAAATAACTGTAAACGCTATAAGCCAAGCCGCGTTTTTCTCGCACTTCTTCTGCTAAAAGCGAAACTAATCCACTGCCCCCTAATATATAGTTACCCACATATAGGGTAAAATAATCAGGATCGCCTCGCGCCATGCCCGGTTGTCCGATTAAAACATGGGTTTGCGTTGATGGATGATCAATATGTATCCTTTTAGCTTCCTTCAAAGCAGCAACGGCTGGTAAAGCGGGTGGCACTTCTCCCACTGGTAATTGACTGACGATACGATTGGCAAGCTTTTCAGCCGCTTTCCTATCCAAGGCACCGACGATGCTTATCAGCGCATTTTTAGCCACATAGTAGCGAGCATAAAATGCTTTGACATCGTCACGGGTTAAGGTGGCTACACTTTCAGGGGTGCCGCTTGGTAATGTCCCATAAGGATGCGTACCAAAAACTGCACTATAATACGCTTTTTTGGCAATACTGCCTGGGGATTGTTCTTGATATTGGAGATTGATCAACATTTGTTGCTGAACACGTTCAAACGGCGTTTCTTCAAAATCTGGTTTTGCCAGTAATAAAGTGAGCATTTCTACGGCAGGTTGCAACAATTGCGGTTCTGTGAGACTCCTTAGACTGACTGTTGCCATGTCGCTGACGAGCGAGTTGCTAATTTCAGCTCCTAAATTTTCAAAGTGTTCAGCAATTTGGTCAGCCGAATATCCGCCCGCCCCTTCAGTGAGTAAGCCATTGCTTAGCATAGCGAGTCCTGGTTTATCACCATCGCGGGCACTGCCTGCGTCAAAGACAATTTCAATATCGACCATTGGCAAGTCGGGTGCAGGGACAAAATAGACTTGTGCGCCATTGTCCGTTTGCCAGTGTTGAATGGTGGGTATGGCAAAAGTAGAACTACTCAGTAGTAATAGCAATAAGCAAGCATTGCTCAAAAAAGATTTCATTTGTTCTCCTCGTTGATTGCCAAGGGTTCTAGCACGGCAATGGTTAAGTTTTTATCTTTCAAATATTGACGTGCAACCGCTTGCACTTGTTCCGCAGTGACAGCCTTGATGTTTTCTAAGTAAGTGTCAAATATCCGCCAATCCAGTCCGACGGTTTCCAACAGTCCAATTTTCATGCCCTGATAAAATACTGAATCGAGTTCATAAACTTGAGAAGCGCGTAATTGCGTTTTTACTCGGTCCAATTCTGCCTTGTTTACCAGAGTGGTTTGCAATTGTTGAATCTGTTCTCGTAAGGCTTTTTCTAATTCAGGCACTGTATGCGCGTTTGTTGGTATGCCAGAGAATGTAAATAGATCGGTTAGGCGACTAAAAGGATCATAACCGGCACTTGCGCTGGTTGCGATTTGTTGTCCTCGCACTAAATTTTTGGATAAACGGCTACTGTTGCCGCCATCGAGTATGTAGGCTAAGACTTCTAAGGCATAAACTTTCCATTGTTCTTCTTCAGCGATGGTTTTTAAGGCGGGTACTTTGTAGCCCATCACGAAATAAGGTAATTTAGCGGGCAATTTGATGGTGATTCGTTTGAGACCCATTTGTTCAACTTCGGGGCGCGGGGAGGGGGGGGTAATTTGAGTGGGTTTGAGGGGACCAAAATGTTGTTTTGCCAATGCGAATACGGCTTGTGGCTCAACATCGCCAACCACGACAACGGTGGCATTATTGGGCGCATACCAGCGTTGATACCAGGCTTTTAAATCAGCCAAGGTATAATTTTGAATGTCACTCATCCAGCCGATGACGGGATTGTGATAAGGGCTGGTTTGATAAGCGGTTGCCATGAAATATTCATTGGTTTGACTGGTGGGCTTATCTTCAGTACGGGTACGGCGTTCTTCTGTCACAACTTGCCTTTCTTTGGCAAATTCTTTTTCAGTCAGCACCAGGTGACGCATCCGATCCGCTTCCATTTCAAAGCTAATGTGAAGGCGGCTTTTTTCCAAGGTTTGAAAATAGGCGGTGTAATCGGTGCCAGTAAAGGCATTTTCACTCGCCCCATTGGTTGCCATGATGCGGGAAAATTCTCCTGGCGGATATTTTGCAGTGCCTTTAAACATCATGTGTTCTAACATGTGTGACAAGCCGGTTTTGCCAGCCTCTTCATAGCTTGCACCGACTTTGTACCAGATTTGGCTGACGACGACGGGTGCTCGGTGATCTTCTTTGACTATTATTTGTAAGCCATTGTCCAGTGTAAATTCGTGGACTTCACCTGCCATCGGTTTTGCTGTACTGCCCAACAGCAAAGCGAGTAGCGTTATGTATTTGTAATACAATTGATTTCTCCCATAATGTGGTTGATTTGACCACGTTAATATGGGGCGGATTTTGGGTGAAGTCAATTATTTTTGCTTAACTACAGGGATAAGTCAAAACCGAAGGCGACAGGGATTTTTTTTTAGCAGGGATAAGTCAAAACCGAAGGCGACAGGGATTTTTTTAACAAAAAAAACTTTCAAAGAAATCCTATTTCAAAACCTTAACTACAGGGATTTTTTTTTAGCAGGGATAAGTCAAAACCGAAGGCGACAGGGATTTTTTATCTTAGCAATAAGTAGCTCAACGAAGCTATTTCTATAAATTCATCCCTGCTAAAAAAAAATCCCTGCCCTGTAGTTAGTGTTGGGTTTATCCCTGCTAAAAAAAAATCCCTGCCCTGTAGTTAGTGTTGGGTTTATCCCTGCTAAAAAAAAATCCCTGC
>JALXAQ010000055.1 GCA_026991885.1 Thiotrichaceae bacterium | reverse complement strand
TCGGAAATACACACTGTTATTCCACTCCTTCAGAAAACCCCTTGTGAATCCAAAGCCCTGCGCGATCATCTCACCACCTGGTGAGAAATGCGGGCTAGATATTTATTTTTTAATAATAAATTCTCAAATCAAAAACTGTTCATGACTTTGAACTACCAACTCTGGGTTTTGTCAACGGACTTAAACACTTTATCCAAATCCCGGATTATCTGGTGGACTTCTTCAGGGCGTTGATCTAGATCTCCGGCTGCCTTTCTGATGAGTTCACGCGATGACTGCATTTGAGAGTCGCTAAAATTCTGCAGTGATTTTTCAAACACTTTGGCAACATTTTCTTGCGCTTCTTCACCATCACCAAGCAGGTGCGAACTGGAAGCCATTAAGCTTGCTGCTTCTTTTTGACTCAGCTTAAACTCGTTGACGAACAAATCCAGGATAGTGTGTTTATCTTCTTTGGTCATATCCCCATCAGCCTTTACAACCGCAAGCATATAAAGCGCAACGGCATCCATTGGGCTATCTATCTGGTAAATGGGATTGCCTTCAAGCTTAGCTTTCCAGTTTCTGCGTCGTTGCCAAAGAAACGGATTAAACCCTCCCAAATCAATTCCGGCATCCGCTAAACGTTTCAATAAAATTAAAATTGTAACAATGACACCTAAAATTGCTAAAATCATCTGTAACAGCCTCGTAAATAAGTAAAGGGCATCTTTGCCAGGAGGAATACGCTAATTATTTAGCGGCTCCTCATAGATAATTTATATCACAGCTTATAATTTATAGAAACAGGTAATAAATTATAAACATACTCGCAAGACAGCAAAACAACTTAAGACAAAAAATAATGACGAAATCAATCCACCAGGGTCAAAATCAAATCAAAAATTACCAGAAAGCACTGCGCCTATTCTGGGGAAAAGTATACCGTGATGGTGGCAAAACACTCTACAGCCTTCAACAATTTGGCCCAAGCAAACCAGACTGGATCAATGTCGAACACGTATTCCCAATGGCGTGGGTCATCAAAGATTTAATAAAACGCAAAAAATGCTATGACCGGCGTGATTGCCGCAAAAAATCCAGACGCTTTAACCTGATAGAATCCGATTTGCATAACCTCTACCCTAGCCGGCGGGACCTGAACATGTTACGCAGCAGCTACCGTTTTGGCATAATCAAGGGCGAAATTCGATTATTTCCCAAATTTGATTTTGAAATCAACAGTAAATATCACCTGATTGAACCGGCACCGGCCAGTCAGGGAGAGATTGCGCGCTGCATGTTTTATATGGCTGATGCTTACGACTTGAAACTATTTAGCAAACAGGCAAAGACACTTGCCTACTGGAACAAAATTGACCAGCCGAGCAAAGAGGAAAAACGCCGCAATGATCTGATTGAAGACCTGCAGGGAACAAGAAACCTGTTTATAGACTCCCCCGAAAAAATCGTTAACGTTAAAACCGTATGAGAAGGCTGTTAACCTACTTTTTTTCCTTCGCCCTACTGGGCGCAACGCTCATGTGGTTCACCAGCTATACCCATTACACTTCTATCGGGCTTGATGCCGACAGCAAACAAAATAAGCTAATCGCACATCACTACTACCGCGTACGCTGGCCGGGTAATGGCTCCATCTGGTTCGGTGGTGGCATCTCACAACGCGCCTCCGACCCCAGCCACCCCTATGAGCCATTTGACCTTGCCGCAAGTTTTCTGCATAGCAATCCGCAAAAACCCCAGGCACATTCCTTATTAAACAGAATCGGCTTCTGGCAACAAAATAGCCCCAGTCCCAACCTTCAATATTGGCTGGGTGTTCCAGCCTGGCTACCCGTTCTTATTTTGAGCCTGATCGTATTTAGGCTTGGCAAAAAATAACTATTCATTTCTGGCAATGATGGATTATTCCATCAACGTCACTCTCCGGACAGGGACTCATCGACTATGGACTAACCCGCATTTCTCACCAGATTGACGAGCCCTCGCTTGTTCTTTGAATCCACAAGGGAATTTTCCTCAGTCGGAAATACACACTGTTATTCCACTCCTTCAAAAAACCCCTTGTGAATCCAAAGCCCTGCGCGATCATCTCACCACCGGGTGAGAAATGCGGGCTAAACGTCCATGGCTTGAAGTAAAAATAGAGACATACTTGCCTACGTTCCCTTAACTCTGCTCAAGGAACTTTATCAGATTTACCACCGCTATTTATTTAGATTTAGATTTAGTTTTTGCGTATCAGTTGTCGCAAGATATCCAACGCTTGCTGAAGCTCTTGATTGTCCGTGTTATTTGAAAAA
>JALXAQ010000054.1 GCA_026991885.1 Thiotrichaceae bacterium | reverse complement strand
TTCATAACCAGGTTATGTCCATTGACCTGGGACTGAATAACCTGGCTACCTGTGTTACCAATGGTGTTATCGAGCCTTTTATTATTGATGGTAAGAGACTGAAGTCAGTCAATGCTTACTACAATAAAAGAAAAGCAAAAATGCAATCAAAACTATCTAAAAGGGGGAAAAAATGGTCGCGTCGGCTTCAAAATCTTACCAACTGGCGTAATGCTGTGGTAAACGATTATATGCACAAAGCGACCTCAATTGTTGTAAAAACGTGCATAAAACATGGCATATCTAAGGTTGTTGTCGGTGATGTTGTTAAGTCCCTGAATGGGATCAACTTAGGATCGATCACCAACCAAAACTTTGTGAATTTATCTCTTGGCCAATTTGTGGACTTATTGAGCTACAAACTTGGGTCATATGGCATTGAGCTAGTGGTGGCAAACGAGAGTTATACAAGCAAAGCGAGTTTTTTGGATGATGACAAAATGCCTAAGCGGTACAACCCCAAAGCCAAAAAGAAACTTACATTTAGTGGACAACGGGTGAAGCGTGGTTTGTACAAGTCCAACGACGGGACATTGCTAAATGCTGACGCTAATGGTGCGTACAACATCCTACGCAAGACCGATTCAGACTTTTCATTCTCAAAATTGGCCAAAAAGGTAGGCACAAGGGTCAAAGAGTGGCTACACCCAACCAAGCGAATACACCCTTTGCCAACCTGGAGAGAACAATTTTTCATTGATTTGAATAGTCACAGAATCAGTAAACCAAAATTAAAAAGTAAGCTTAGCTTTCATTAGGCGAATGCATCAAGGGCTGATACCTCCCTTATTCATAGCTGTTGAAATATCTGCCTCATTACGTGGACATGTCAATAGTTATCAATAGAATTGCTATCTAATGACTGAACGAAAAGCCATCTATTATGGACAAGTCGAGTTAATACCTGGCATTACTTGTGATGGGTATGTGTTGGATGATGAGACTGCGGTTATGAGTGAACGTGGGACTGCTGATTTGTTAGGAATGAAACATGCTTCTTTGCAGAGCGTGGCAGTTAACTGGCCTCCAAAAACACTTAACTCATTCATTGATAAGGATTTTAGCGTGGCAGTTAAATCTGTAGAAGTTATAGCAGATAACAACCCACATAAAGGCAGAAGAATTAACGTTTATGATACCTCATTTATCGAATCTTTTATTCGTGGCTACGCTCTAGCATTTGCAAATGAAACTCTTAGGCCAAACCAAAAACATATTGGCAAAAGATGTTCTATTTTAGCTTGTGCTTTAATTAAGACAGTATTGGACACTGCCATCAAACAAGCCTGTGGTCTTTCTCCCAACATTCAGCAAACCGCCCAAAAGAACTACATAGACGCAGTAAAACTCATCAAAGAGTTTGGCTTTACCTGCACTGCTGGTGATGACATTGCTATCAAAAAAGACATTACCCAATTCCTTGACGTTCCAGAAAGCACCCTCAACAGTTTTCTTAGAAAACACAAAAACGACATCAAACCCATTCGACTGGATTCCGCAACAATTCGTTCTTTCGGTGGTAAAGCCTCACGCATGAAACGAAGTAACGGAGCGGAGCGGAGATCATGGTTATCACTTGGATGATGTGACCAAAATGGCTTTGGGAATGGATACAGTCAAAGGTATCGAACTCAAAAAAAAGGTGTTTGGCCAAATAGGCTGTTTTGCCAAGCCAGAGACTTCAGCCGAAGTGCAATGGCGAGAAGTACTGTCCAAGGTTTTTGAAGGTTTTGACTTGCACTTTAACTATCCAATTGGTCCATATAAGGTTGATTTCTTTGTCGCTAAATTAATGTTGGTTTTAGAATGCAACGGTTATTGCCACCGCTATTACGACCCCAAACAAGAGAAAAAACGGGAAAAATTGATTACCCAACGATATAATTTAGTTCGCTTCCATCATAAAATCAGCTTAGAAACACTGATCAACGGTATTTTACAAGCGAAATCTGGAACCGTCATTAGGCTATATGATTTAGAACATATTGGCCAAGATCGCTACCGCTCTAACAACTCACTCACCACTGCCCTATCGCTAAAAGCCAAACGTTGATCGCCAACTTCTTGATAATCCTCATGACCTTTTCCAGCAATCAACACAACATCGCCTACCATAGCCTGAACTAGCGCATAGCCAATCGCTTCTTTACGATCCGGAATCACAGCCGCTGGTTCTGGGCAACCTTGCAAAATATCATCAATAATCGCCTGGGAAGCTTCATGGCGCGGATTATCATCAGTGATAATGACTTTATCAGCAAAAGCTTGTGCCACCTCACCCATGAGCCGACGTTTACCCTGATCACGATCACCCCCACACCCAAAAACACACCACAAATTACCTTTTAAATGTTCACGCAACGCCAACAAAGTTTTTTCTAAAGCATCCGGCGTATGAGCATAATCAATAATGACAGTGGGTGCCTGCCCAAATCGTTCCATCCTACCGGGCACAGGGGGAAGACTAGCCAATTGACTGAGCAGATCGGGTAATAAAAAACCCATACTGAGCAAAACCGTCAAAGCCGCTAAAACATTACTCACATTAAATTGACCAAACCACGGACTTTGTAACTCACCCTCTCCCCAACGACTACGAATATTTAGCCGACAACCCTCAATATTGTATCCCCGTATTTCTGCAAAAACATCGGCAGTCTTATCACGGAGACTATAAGTAAATACCCTTAAATTGCCGCCTAAAAGGCTTTGCCCAAAAGCATCATCAAGATTAATCACAGCATTTTTAGACAGAGTAAATAATCGCCGCTTGGCATCACCATAAGCACTCATCGTTTTATGATAATCTAAATGATCACGGCTTAAATTTGTCAAAACAGCAGACTCAAAGCTTATCCCATTAACACGCCCTTGTGCCAAAGCATGAGAAGAGACTTCCATCACCACTTGAGAGACATTTTGTGACCGTAACTGAGCCAATAAAGCTTGCAAATGGATAGCATCGGGCGTGGTATGAAGTCCAGGCTGCAATGCCCCATAAATCCCATAACCTAAAGTACCCAATAAACCACAAGGCGCCTGTAAAAGATGAGCAATAGCGTGTGTCACCGACGTTTTCCCATTTGTCCCCGTCACCCCAATAATTTGCATATTGCCTGAAGGATTCCCATAAAATCGCGCCGCAAGGTCTCCCAAACGTTGAGATAAATTGGGCAATGAAAGACAAGGAATGTCACCCGCCAGCCTCTCAACACCAGCAACGGGGGCCTCTTTAAGCACGGCAATCGCACCTTTTTGTAAAGCTGACTCAATATAAATTTCGCCATGTGCTTGAGAACCCGCGAGGGCTAAAAACACCTCACCAGGACACACAGAACGACTATCTAGGGCTAAACCACTCACAGGGCGATCAAGTTTAGCGCCCAAATCATCCATTAATAATTCACTTAAAAGCATAAGGCAACTCATTTTAACAACGTTCAGCGACCCGCATGATTGCACTACGGGCACGCGGATTTTCAGCAACTTCAGCGGCACTGGCTTTGATTGGTTTACCAATAGCGCGTAAACGAGGATGCAAAGCATCCACTGTCACCGGCAAATTGGGCGGAAAATCATCACCTCGTACACAATCACGAATAAAGCGTTTGACAATACGATCTTCAAGAGAATGAAAACTAATAACGACCAAACGCCCACCCGGCGCTAAGACCTCTAAAACTTGTGGCAAAAGTTGCTCCAACTGCTCAAGTTCACGATTGATAAAAATGCGTAAAGC
Organism: Thiotrichaceae bacterium; assembly: GCA_026991885.1. Lineage (GTDB taxonomy): Bacteria > Pseudomonadota > Gammaproteobacteria > Beggiatoales > Beggiatoaceae > Thiomargarita. Next base: position 21,912 of record JALXAQ010000054.1, on the reverse strand, counting down.
CTGAAAAGATCGCGTTGCGGGATGTTTAAAATCCCCAAATTTTGAGGGATAAACAGCAACAATAATATCAGCTAACTGGCGCGTCGTTTTCAAATCCGCCTGTGAGCGTGCAGCCACAATCGCCCGTGCAATACGTCGCGCATAGCGTTCTTCACCATAAGTTCTTAATACATCTGTAATTTCAAACACAGTCGCATTAGATAACCATTTTCCCACACTTTCGCCGCTGTTTGGATTCATACGCATATCCAAAGGACCATCACGCATAAAACTAAAACCTCGGGCAGGCGTATCCAATTGCGGAGAAGAAACCCCCAAATCCAGCAATACTCCTTTGACTTGACCTAAATAACCGCGTTTTTCAACCTGCTGAGCGAGTTGAGCAAAGCGACTGTGGACAATGCTAAAACGCTTATCAGCCACGCACAAAGTTTGCGCCGCTTGCACTGCCTCCGGGTCTTGATCAAAAGCCAATACTTGACCCAATTTTCCGAGTCGATTCAAAATAGCGACTGTATGTCCACCTCGCCCAAAGGTACAATCGACATAAATGCCGTCAGGATGTAAATTTAAAGCTTCTAAGGCTGCCACTAATAAAACTGATTTATGTGCCACTGTCAAACTCTTCGTTGAATGCTATTATTAATAATAGAGTTGTCCGTCAATAAAAAATCAAAATCAACTTTTTATTTACTGACTCGTCTAATATCTCGCCCAAAATAAATTTTGGACTCCTCAATATAACTGATAACTGATAACTGATAATGTACCGTGTAGCTGCTATACAAATGGCCTCTGGCTCCAATGTCACAGCCAACCTCAATGAGGCGGCCCGATTGATCGGCGAGGCCGTCAATATGGGTGCCCAAATAGTCATTTTGCCAGAAAATTTTGCATTAATGGCTATCCACTCCATAGATAATATTAACATCCGTGAAAAGCAGGGAACGGGCCCCCTCCAAGAATTTTTGTCCCAACAAGCCGCACGTTTTGGGATATGGTTAGTGGGCGGTACCTTGCCACTGGAGGCTGACTCACCCTCAAAATACCGTGCTGCTTGTTTAGTCTTTAATGACACTGGCGAGTGTGTTGCCCGTTATGACAAAATGCACTTGTTCGATGTGACGGCAGCCCCTGATGAACATTATTGTGAATCGGATACGATTGAAGCGGGACAACAAGTCGTCGTCGTTAAAACACCTTATGGACGTTTAGGGCTTGCAATATGTTATGATTTACGATTTCCTGAATTATTTCGTTCTATGCAAGACGTAGAATTAATTGCCATACCTTCAGCTTTTACAGCAGTCACGGGCAAAGTGCATTGGGAAATTTTGGTACGGGCACGCGCAGTGGAAAATCTTTGTTATCTGATCGCAGCCAATCAAGGGGGTTATCATGTCAATGGTCGAAAAACTTACGGCAATAGCATGATAATCGACCCATGGAGTCTTGTGTTAACCCGTTTGAACCAAGGTCCTGGGGTCATTTGTGCCGATTTAGACAGGGAAAAACAGGCTCAGTTGCGCCGTAATTTTCCAACTCACGAACACAGAAAAATTCAATGTCAATAAGAATGCTTAATCGATGAGAATACGAACGTGTCTTCAATAAATAAAGCCAAGGCTGAAGCTCAAAAACTTATAAAACAATATCAAAAACTACAAGAGGAAGCCAAAAACGCTGATACGGCAGAAGAAGCGGCAAATAAAGCAGTAAAAGCTCAAAAACTGCTTTCACAAATAAGCACACTACAATCAACCATTACCAAATTGGCTAAACAGCAAACAACTGGCTCCAATCAAAGTCCGCCAAAAGAGCAAGAGGTTAAACGCGCTACCTCGTTTGAAGATCGCATTGATCATCTTGAAGAGGCTCAAAAGAAAAATCGTACACAAATTGATCAACTTATCAGAGCCAAAGAGCAACTGACTGGCTTATTAAAACGTGAAAAAGAAATAAAGGCTATGGGTGCGGGGGGCCGCACTCATGATGAAAAGTTACAAAAAGAACTGGCTCATCTGATATCGAAAAAAGAGGCCGAACACCAAGCCCTCATACAAGAACTTGACAATGTACGTCAACAGGCCAGAAAAGAGGCCGACTTGTTTAAAGTGCAACGCGATGCGGCACGGGCATTGATGGATAAACAGAAACAATTAGAAAGAGAAAAACTCAGCGGTTCGTCTTCTTATGGTGGCAACAAAGCTTTGTTGACAGGAATCGTTATTGGCAGTGTGTTTTCACTCCTACTAGGGCTCATATTTTTAGTCCCATTGTTAATACAAGAAAAATCTGTTGAACCAACCACCAATCTGACTCCTCTAATAGCCAAGCAAGAAACTGATAAGTCAGTTATCAAAACTAAAGTGATGCCAAAGCTTAAACCGCTTCGGAGATATCGTGACCAATTAAAACAGGGGGGGAAAGGGCCATTGATGCTCAAACTACCAGGCGGTACCTTTAATATGGGTAGTCCTAATTATTTGCCCTATCACGATGAACGCCCCCAACATGAGATCACTTTACAGTCTTTTTCTATCAGTCGATATGAAATCACCTTTGAAGAGTACGACAATTTTGCAAGGGCAACAGGCCACTCCTTGCCAGATGATAGAGGCTGGGGACGGGAAAAACGACCTGTCATCAATGTCAATTGGCATGAGGCTTCTTACTACACCAAATGGCTCACCGAGCAAACTGGCCATCAATATCGCCTGCCTAGCGAAAGAGAATGGGAATATGCCGCGAAGGCTGGCAGTGAAACCCTCTATTGGTGGGGAATGAAGCCTGATAAAAATAACGCTAATTGCAGCATTTGTGGCAGCCTGTGGGATGGGAAAAAAACGGCCCCCGTCGGGAGTTTCAAGCCTAATGCTTTCGAGATATATGATAGCATAGGCAATGTCATGGAATGGACAATCAGTTGCCTTCGTAGAACTTATCAAGGTGCGCCAAGTACCGGAAACCAATGGCGGGGGGGAGATTGTTCCCAGCGGATGGTGCGTAGTAGTTCCTATAAAAGTTATCTCAAAAATTTACGTACCACAAAAAGAAATCATTTTCACCCAAACACACGTATCGACACGCTTGGATTTAGGGTTGTGCGTGTCGATTAAAAAATGTAACTGAGAGAATACCCAGCATGTCTTCAATAACTCAAGCCAAGGCAGAAGCCCAAAAACTTATAAAACAATATCAAAAACTACAGGCCGAAGCAAAAACCGCTGAGACGGCAGAAGAAGCGGGGCGTAAAGCCCAAGAAGCCCAAAATTTGGTTTCACAAATAAGCACACTGCAATCCGCCATTAGCAAACAGGGTCAAACAAGCACTTCCCCAAAAAGCAGCGATGCTGTCACTATTTCTACCTCGTTTGCTGATCGTATTAACATGCTTGAAGGTGCCCATAAAAAAACTCGTACACAAATCGAGCAGCTCATCAAAAGCAAAGAACAACTCACACGCTTATTAAAACGTGAGAAAGAAAAAAATGCAAGCGTAGGGGGGGGTAATGATAAAAAAATGCAAGAACTGACTCAGCTCATCTCAAAAAAAGAAGCTGAACACCAAAACCTCATACAAGAACTTGATGCCATCAATCAACAGACGCGAAGAGAGGCCGAATTGTTTAAAGTGCAACGCGATGCGGCACGGGCATTGATGGATAAACAGAAACAATTAGAAAAGGAAAAATCAAACACCCAGGGTCGTTATGTTGACAACAAAGGTTTATTGATAGGAATAGGTATTGGTGCTTTGTTTTCAGTTTTCATCGGGGGAGTCTTGTTGGTGCCATTGTTGACCGGAAGCGAATCCGTTGAGCCAGAAAATCCAACGCCAGTATCCGCTACAAAGGCAGAAACTGACAAGCCACTTGTCAAAAAAGAAGAACCAAAAATGCTATCAAGCGTTAAAAACCTTGGTGTGTATCGTGATCAATTAACAAGTGGGGGGAACGGACCAGTGATGGTCAAACTACCAGGCGGTACATTTAAGATGGGTAGTCCTGGTTCTTTGCCCTATGATGATGAACGCCCCCAACATGAGGTGACATTACAGCCTTTTTCTATGAGTAGATATGAAATTACGTTTGAAGAGTACGATAGGTTTAGAAGGGCGACAGACTACCCATTGCCAGATGATAAAGGCTGGGGAGGTGGAAAACGACCTGTCATTAATGTCAATTGGCATGAGGCTACGCAATACACAAAATGGTTAAGTGAGCAAACAGGTCATCAATATTACTTACCTAGCGAAAGGGAATGGGAATATGCCGCGAAGGCTGGTACGGACACGTTTTATTGGTGGGGTATTCAGGTTGGCAAAAATAACGCTAATTGCGGCAATTGTGGCAGCCAATGGGATGGGAAAAAAACCGCTCCTGTGGGGAGTTTCAAGCCTAATGCTTTTGAGATATATGATACCATCGGCAATGTCATGGAATGGACAGCCAGTTGCCTTCACAGGAGTTATCAAGGGGCACCCGCTACCGGAAACAAGTGGCGGGGAGGGGATTGTTCCCAACGGATGGTACGTAGCAGTGCCTTTAATAGTTATATGAACAGTCTACGCACCACGAAAAGAACTCATTTTCACCCAAACACACGTATTGATACTCTTGGTTTTCGGGTGGTGCGTGTCGATTAAATTCGACGCTCCGCGTGGGAACGAGAAAAAAATAGGAATAGGATTTTTTTCAGTCCCCAGGCGTACATTCACCAGCACAAGGCAGGCTAAATACCTGTTTATCTTCCAAACGTAATGCCGTTAACGCGCCTCCCCAAAGACACCCAGTATCCAGTGCATACACGCCCTTTTCCGCATAATAGCCCAAAGTTGACCAATGCCCAAAAATAATCTGTTGGTTGCGAGTGGCGCGATGAGGCCACCAAAACCAAGGCTTATCTTCATCATTGAGATAAAACGAGGGGGCGGCCTTCTTTTTCAGGGCTAATTTGCCTTTGGCATTGCAATAACGTAAGCGCGTAAAACAATTTGTGATAAAACGCAGCCTATCCCACCCCGTCAGTTTCTCTGACCATTTTTTGGGCGCATTACCATAGAGATTAGCCAAATATTCTCGGCATTTTTGACCGCTTAACGCTTTTTCAACTTCGCTTGCACATTGACGCGCTTGCAACAAGTCCCATTGCGGCGGTAGTCCGGCATGAATCAGGGTGAATCCGAGTTCAGCATCGTGATGGAGAAAGGGACGATGACGTAACCATTCTAGCAATTCTTCTCTGTCTGGGGCTTTTAAGATGGGGGTCAGTGTGTCCCCTGGTTTAAGATATTCGGTGTTACCATAAGCAACCGCCAGAAGATGCAAATCATGATTACCCAAGACGATGATGGCACGTTCTTTTAATTTTTTTATGTACCGTAAGACTTCAAGTGATTGTGGACCCCGATTCACTAAGTCGCCGGTACACCATAGGACATCTTGACTGGGGTTAAAATGGATTAGTTGGAGTAACTGTTGTAATTCTGTGTAACAGCCTTGTATATCACCGATGGCATAAGTTGACATAATTGCAAATAAAAAAAATAAAAAAAAATCCCCCTAACCCATCGGGTTAGGGGGATTTTTTGATATGGGGTGAGCGATGGGGCTTGAACCCACGACCACCGGAACCACAATCCGGAGCTCTACCAGCTGAGCTACGCCCACCATAAACACACGCGCCCGGCAGGATTCGAACCTGCGACCCTCGGCTTAGAAGGCCGATGCTCTAGTCCAACTGAGCTACAGGCGCATAAAAAATAAATAATTAATTAATTAGATATTTTAATATAAATAAAATAATTTTTTTGGTCGGGGTAGAGGGATTTGAACCCCCGACACCTTGGTCCCAAACCAAGTGCGCTACCAGACTGCGCTATACCCCGTTGATATCGAGGTGCGGATCATACACCTACAAATTTTTTTCGTCAACACTTAAATGAAAATAATCCGCACTATTATTAATTATATAATTGATTTTTAAGGATAAAAATATAAAATAAATTGTATTTACTCCCCACTAAAAAAGGCATATTGTCCCACTTGGCAACGATTATTTTTTAACTGGCTAATAATATCGCTAGGCTCTGGAATATTGGGCTGACTATCAAGCAGTAAGCTATGCAAGCCCTTAGCCGGTTGTCTGCATAACAGCACCACCAAATCATCGCCTCCAAAAGGTGGTGCCACTGTCGTCGGGGGCATGGTGTAGGGAAATTGCTCTACAAGCAATGGATCTTTATACTTGGTATCTGGATATAAAAATTGTAACTCCCCATTTCCCGCCAGATTAAATAAGGTTAATGCCTTTAAACCTTCCCCCCTATCCCCGGGTTCAATGCTAAAATGCAATACATCCCCTTGTTTATGTAAACCATCCCCCTTGTCCAAGGAAATACGAATTGGTTTGAGGCTCATATCAAATTGCGTTTTTAAAACTTTTAATAAACGCTCTTTATCTACCACCCGTTGCCAGCGCTCAAGCGCGTCGCTTGGCAAAGTGGTGATTTTATCACCCGTGTTGTTAAATACCGCCGTTTTTTGTTGTTTATTAAGCACAAAGAGCAAATCAAAGCTTTGAGAAGCGTTAACTAAACGGACATGCTTTAAGCCTTGAGGGGCACTACCCGGCTGTTGTACAACAATACGAATGTCAGAATTGGGCGGGGACGCGCGTTGTGGCTCTTTACGTTGCAAATTAAACACTACCTTTGTATCACCGCGTGGCAATAACTTGGGTTTTTGTTGCTCTCCCATCTGAATGCTAATCTTCTCTTTTAAAAAATTTTCTAGCTCGTTACGTTCTAAAGCCCCGTTTTTGTTGCCATCGGCTTTACCACTTAAAGCTTGGGCCAAAAACCAACTTAAAGCACCATGCGGTTTATCATCAAAAATGGTTTCTGGCACTTGCAAGTTATCACTATCTACACCAGTAATCAGGGTGACATGGGCAGGCAGGGGAGCATTATCGCTTTGAGTTGGCAACGGGAGAAGCGGCGGGGGCGCATCCGGTTCAATATTCCAAAATCCACCGGTGCGAACATGCCGCCAAGGTCGTGCGAGAGATCGCACCAAGCCGCTAGAATGACAAGAATCTGCTATAAACAATATATTAATATTGTCATCACTGACTTTTTTAAATATGCCATAGAGTTCATCATCGAGGATGCGTCCTTGAGTGGGAGCATCAGGATTAAAGTCATGAAACATGATAGTTTCATCTTTCCCATCTTTTTCATCTAAGGGCTCAACATCAGGCTGCTGTCCGCCGTGTCCGGCAAAGGTTAAGATCAGCGTATCTCCGGGCTTAGCTTGTTTTACCATGCCTTGCCAAGTGCGAATAAAGGCAGCACGGGTGGCTTGTGCATTGAGTAATACCCGATCATCAGGCACTTGCACTTTTTGATGGCGCAAAGCATCCCTTAATAATAATGCGTCATTGACTGCCCCTTCTAGGTTTATGAGGCGATTTTTGTCCGCGTATTGATATTGATCAATACCGACAATGAGCGCATATTGAGTATTTTTAGGAGTTTGGACTGCCTGCCTATTTTCATCTGGGCGATGTTCATTAGGGCAAGCTTGGATGATACTCAACAGACAAAGTATATAAACTGTTCGCTGAAACATAATAATCTCGCTTAAATTCTCTGATAAAATGACACGCACACACTCACTAAGCCACAAAACAATGATTGAAACTTACTATCGCTACCATGTATTTTTCTGCACCAACCAACGCGCCGATGGTCAACGTTGTTGTCAAAATCACAATGCACAAGCGATGCGCGACTATTTAAAAAAACGCACCAAAGAATTAGGGATAATCGGGCGCGGTGCGGTACGCGCCAATAATGCGGGCTGCATGGATCGTTGTGCCAAGGGTCCTGTGCTAGTCGTTTATCCTGAAGGGGTGTGGTACACCTATAAAGACAAAGCCGATATTGATGAAATCATTTTTGAGCATCTACAAAACGGGCGCGTTGTTGAACGTCTTAAGTTAGTAGATTGATCCTTTTTCAGGCGTGCAAGCCGTAGCTTGCACGTTTTTTTAAAGCCGTTTTTTTAAAAATTCAAAAAAGCCTTGTTTACGTAAAAACCAAATTATCACACCTAGCAAAATACCATAAATTAAAATTTCGATTAAAACCACAAATAAGCTAATCAGGCTCGTAGAAACAACATAAGCCAGATAGAGTGCGATAATTGCCAAGGTGCTGTAGCCTATAAATTGCTGTGGGGTCATATCACTCCGTTTTCTCCGCCCGTCTTTTCTCCGCCCGTCTTTTCTCCGCCCATTTAGCTTTAATGCGTTCTAGCATCATATAGCTAGATGTTTTGATACCCGTCTCGAAATCTCTGTCCGATTTTTGCAGCTCTTCATTATTTATGCGTTCAAGCGATTCGCAGGCGGCATCTAGTGCGTTTGTAATGGCAACCAGTTTAGCTTTTTCTACAGACTTTATTTTTAGGACAGTGATTTGGTGATCCATTAAGTAAAACTGGCGTTCGGCCTCAGGGATATGTTGGTTTAAGCGATTGATAGTGCTGTCAAAGTCATCAAACCGCTTTTGGTCAGTGCTCAATTCATATTCCAAGTTAGCGATTTGTTCGGCGAATTTTTCAGCGTCTTTTTCCTTGTTTAACTTTAAAAGTTGTATTGTATGACCTTCAGATTTCCTAATGGTTTTTTGATTGCAGATGATATTACTCTTTAAGCGATTATGTTTGATTGTCAGCTTAGCAAGATTTGCTTTAGCATCATCAAGATGTTTTTTGGCATCGCTTAGTTTTTGCTCCAAAAATGGTATCGCATCTGGCTGTTCTTGTCTATGAACGAGGCTTTTATCATCATCAAAGACTCCCTCCCGAGATGCTGTGAATAATTGTTGATTCAAAAAAGGCATTTTTTTCCACTCCCGTCTCGTCCAAAGCTAAAGCTTTGGACTCCAATGTGTCAATATAGGCTAAAGCCTGTATTTTATCTTGTCGCCAAATCTGGTAAGCTATCATCAATTTTGCTGTGTCTCTGACATCATGGAGAACAATCTGTGCCATTTAAAGATATTTTTATCCTACAAATATTAGGGATGTTGATAGACAAAGAATTTTCCGGCGACGCAAGTTTTGTGATTGGTGGCGACAAAAATAATGTGGCTCTGATGCGATTAAAACAAGGCTTGCCCGTCAGTCTATCCTATACCAATTTATCAGATGCTCAAGCACTGAAAGCTATTGCTTGGAATAACGAAGGTGAGTTGAAACTCTCCCCCCAACCCGTCTTTGAGAATCCTCTGGACTATTATCACATAGTAGAGAATTTTATGAAAGAGGGCACTTTATTACCAAACAGTGATAATTACCCCATACTAATGAAGGCTTTTATCAGTCGTGCTGGATTAAAGGCGATTAAAAATTCTCCATGGAGTATTGCGGGCTTGACTGTCCTTGAACAGATAGGTTCGGGTAGTCAATTAATGCATATTTCTAAGGAAGACTTGTCTGATGAAGATTTCTGGAATGGTTTTTGGTATGTGAGTTGTCATGGTTTAGTGATAAGCAGTTATGCTAATTCTATTGGTGTCCTATTGCAACAATTTCAAGATAACTTAATTGAGCGGATTAAAAAATTAATGGGGCCTCATATTGCGAAAGCTTATAGCGCTAAAGTGTGGGAAAATATCCAAAAGCAATGGCCTGATTGGAAAAAAGACAAGGCACCTGATCCTATTTATGGCAGTTCTCCTTATCAAGTCTGGGCTCAGATGATACAAGAAACCGCCAAACAGGTGGGTACGCTTGCTCTCCAAAAGCGTTGCTTTGACAGTACCTTATCGGCCATACCTGCCGAAGATAGCTGGCTTATTCCCTTGTTTTTCAATCCATCAGAGTAGCGGCATGAAAAACGGTGAGATTTCGTCAATAGACTTGTCCGTGAATAAAAAGTCAAAACCAGACCTGGCAGGTTAAACCCAAACCTGCCAGGTCAAAATCAAAAGCCGTAGCAGTGTTGTGACTTTGACCTGGCAGGTTTTCTTTTCAACCTGCCAGGTCTGGTTTTGATGATTTTATTTTTTATTGACGGACAAGTCTAATTATTTACATGAATAGGAAAATTGAATATGTCAAGAGATTCTCTTTTAGTTATCGTGACTTGGGTTATCTTGTGTGGCACCAATGTGCTGTTGTGGTTTATTGACACAGAACCAAAACTGTTATACAAACACTATTTCAGTTTTTTTCTGTTCATCACAGCTGTGATTGCGGCTATTTTTTGCTTTCGCACTATGAGGGTATTTGAACCCAACAATCTGGACCGCAAAGCATGGGGCTTATTGGGCGCTGCTGTTTTGTTTTGGAGTGGCGGTGCGCTAATAGAACCGGCCTATTCTCTCCTAAATCAGGGAAAAGAGATACCTTTTCCTTCATACGCTGATCTGGGTTACTTGATGTTCATCCCGTTTGTCGGTATCGCGTTATACGCTTTCATAAAAAGTTTAAACGTCAAAATTCCGCAGTGGGGCTTGTTCACAGCTATTCTGGTCTTTTTGGTTGCTTTGGGTTTCGGTTTTTGGATTAATGCTGGAGATTTTGAAGAAGAATTAGATATAATGACCTTCATAGTGACGATGTCTTATGTCGTTTTAGATCCCATTTTGTTAGCCATCACTGTGGCAACCGCCTCAATATTATTTGGCGGACTACTCAGTCGACCATGGGTGCTGACCTTGCTAGGACTGTTTATCTTTTATTTAGGTGATGTCATATATGCATACGTCAGAAATAACGAGCTAGGGCTTCATGGCGGCGGCGTGATATTAGACTTATCGTGGCCAATCGCTTTTGGTTTGATCGCACTGGCTGCAACGACGGCTCGCGCTATTTATAAAGATTTTGATTAAATTAAACACATAATTCCTCATTCTGTTAGTTAGAATTTCACTTGTAGAAAGTTCTATTTATGGTTATTCAATTTGGGTTGCTTGTGCTCATTTCCATTCCCCCAATCTTTTTTTTAATTAAGGGATTATCAACCGATAAAGATGAAGTCTATTATCCAGCTCTATTGGCTGCAATAGCTGTATTTATTGTTGCCCAACTTCATCTTATCCCCCCTGATGCAGTTGGACTTGTAGGCGTTTGTTTGTTTTTAGTCCAATGGCTTTACCTTCAAATGGGTAAGATAACGATAAACAATGTTAATTTTCAACTGCCCTCTATTTACGGTTCTGTATTCATTATTCATTCATTAGTTTTTCAATTCAATCTCTCGGCTTTCGTTATGGAAGTCTTTTTTTTAGCTTCGACTTTTTTTGGACTGTATAGAAATATTAAACTCAAAAAAAATCAAACGGCGTGATTTTGAAATCAAACAAACCTGCTGGAGAAAAAATATGCGTTCAATTTGTCTATTAGGCGGAACGGGATTTGTTGGAAAACATCTTGCTAATCGTTTGTATCAAATGGGCTGGCAAGTACGGGTTTTGACGCGGCGGCGCGAACAACATCGTGATTTGTTGGTATTGCCCACCTTGGAGCTAGTCGAAACAAATGTTTATGATCAAAAACAACTGAATGAGCAATTAGCTGGCTGCGATGCTGTGATTAACTTGGTTGGCATTCTCAATGAAACAGGACATGATGGTGCTGGTTTTCGCAAAGCCCATGTCGAATTCCCTCAACAAGTGATTTCTGCCTGTAAAGCGAATAATATAAAACGTTTATTGCATATGAGTGCCTTAAACGCCGAGGCCAAAAAGGGGAAAAGTCACTATTTGCGTACCAAAGGCGAAGCCGAGGACTTAGTCCACGCCGCCGAAGATTTACACGTCACCAGTTTCAGACCGTCAGTGATTTTTGGAGAAGATGACTCCTTTTTTAATCGTTTTGCGGCATTATTGCGTGTTCCCTCTCCGATATTTATGTTACCCTCAGCGTATGCTAAGTTTGCCCCCGTGTGGGTCAATGATGTCGTAGAAGCGATGGTGAAAACGCTGGATCATCATCAACACGATGGACAACGTTATAATTTATGTGGCCCCAAAGTTTACACCTTGGAAGAATTAGTCGCCTATACCGCCAAACTGCTCGGCCTAAAACGCGACATCATCCCTTTAAAGGAGACAGCTTCCAAGTGGGCAGCATTTATTATGGAAAGAATCCCGGGAAAGCCCTACTCTTTAGATAATTTCCACTCTTCACTCGTGGATAGCGTCTGTGGTGACAACAATCATCTGTCTCAATTGGGCATCACTCCCCAGGCAGTAGAAACCGTTATGCCTAAATATCTCTCCGCCTCAACGTCCAGAGAATTGTATTCAAATTTTCGGTATTTGGCAGGTAGAGATTTACAAAGGCTTTAAAAAAAAACGCACCCGTAGGGACCTCACGGATTAAAAACCCTTGAATCACGGATTAAACGGATTACACGGATTGCACGGATTAAAAACCTGAAAACACTCATTAATCTGATCTTTTGACTTTGATTTTAAATCCGCGTCATCCGTTTAATCCGTGATTCTAAACGCTCACACACCGTTTTAAGGACTTGTACGCGAGCAAAACGTTTATCATCACCCGCCACCAATGTCCACGGCGCAAAATCCGTACTTGTTCGAGCAACCATCTCATTAACGGCTATCGTATAATCATCCCATTTTTCACGATTGCGCCAATCTTCATCAGTAATTTTATGTTTTTTATAGGGAATTTTTTCACGCTCTTGAAAGCGGCGCAATTGTTCATCCTGGCTAACATGTATCCAAAATTTAATCACTACATTGCCGTGTTGAGCGAATTGTTCTTCAAAATCATTAATTTCCAAATAAGCCCGCTGCCACTCTTTCTCCTTAGCAAAACCTTCAACGCGCTCCACCAATACTCGCCCATACCAAGATCGATCATAAATCGTCACCCGCCCCGCACGAGGGATATGTCGCCAAAATCGCCATAGATAATGATGGGCACGTTCTTCATCTGTCGGAGCAGCCGTGGAAATCACGCGATACAATCGGGCATCCATAGCCTGCGTCATGCGCCGAATAGCCCCCCCCTTGCCGCCAGCATCCCAGCCTTCAAAAACAATAATAGTCGAACATTTTTGTTCATAAGCCGCCCAAGCCAAGCGATGCAGTTGACCTTGATAAGTTTCCAAGGCTTGACTATATTCCTGACCACGCAAAGATTGACTTAAATCGACTGTATCCAAAATCGTCAAACCTGACGGCAAAGTGCTACTCGGTGTCAGGGGCTTGCTTTGAGTTGTTATTTTTTCAAGCGATAGATGCTTAGCTAAGCTTTCCAGCACAGTACGCGCTACCGTTAAATCACGATAACGCCAATCCGTCGCCTCTACTAATAACCAAGGCGCCTCACCCGAATCCGTCTGCCGGATAGCCTGTTCTGCCGCCTTAACAAATTGCTTATACAATTTTGCATGTTTCCAATCTCGTTTGGAGACAGATCGCCGAGTATGCGGATTTTTTTCCAGTTTTTTGAGGCGTTTGCGTTGCTCTTCTTGAGATAAATGCAGCCAAAATTTTAAAATTAAGGCACCATCTTCTACCAGCATGGTTTCAAAACGGCGTATATGCGCTAAGGCTTCATTAAATTGCGCCGTCTCCATCTTTTGATAGGCAGATTGTAGAATGGGATCCACATACCAGCCGCCAAAAAAAATGCCAATACGTCCCCGTGCTGGCAATTGTCGCCAAAATCGCCAATAATAGGGACGCTCACGCTCTTCATCGGTGAGCGAATCCAGGGCAATGGTCTCCAAACCGCGTGTATCCAGCCATTCATTCAAGGCATTAACCACATCACCCCGCCCAGCCCCATCAATCCCAGACACAATGATGATCACAGGCATATTTGTTTTGCTCAAGGCAAATTGCGCTTGTAACAATTCTGCCCTTAATTCAGGCAACTGTTTTTTATACTCATTTTTATCCAACTGACGGCCTAATTCGGCGGTTTCAAACATAGTTTTTTTTTCCTCTGCATTTGACTTTATTTTTAGCTTAAGTACAATACTTATTTCTCGTTCCCACGCTCTGCGTGGGAATGCCTGCTGCGACGCTCCGCGTCCTTGAATAAAAACCCTCTAAACAATGACCAAAAGCCATCCATTACCCTTTGAAGACAACTTTCGTTTTATCGAAATCAATGTACAGATTCGCTCCGACTCTCAAGATTTGTTGCGCTTTTTTAAAAGCTCATACGCGCGTTTTCATACCAATATTCCCCGTACTGATCATGACTTTCGAGTAATAATGAAGCCAAAAGACTCCCCCTATCGAGTCGCCATTTATTCTCCTCATCACCAATCTAAAGTCTTTAAAACAACTCAAGGCTTTGTATTCAATGAAAAAAATATACAATCAGGCGCAGAAGAAATGGTCATGTTCAACGGCGGGCAACTTTACCCGATCTCCCTGACTGAAACCCTCAGCATCCTTGATAATTCTCAAGGAGACCCTAAACAGCTCTTTAGCTTTGTCCAAATAGCCCTACTCAGAAGCCTCGCCATCCTGATGCCTCAACACTATCTACTGCATGGGGCTGCCGTCAGTTGGCATGATAACGCACTCATTTTTGCCGGCGCATCTGGTCGAGGAAAAAGCTCACTCAGTCTCGCACTAGTCAAACATGGCTTCAAATTCCTATCGGACGATGTGAGCTGTGTCAACCTCAGCAATCTGATGATTGAACCTTTTCCACGTAGCCTAAACCTACGTCAGCATGGCTTACCCCTTTTGCAAAATCTACTCAAGGCAGAAAAAATAAATCTCACACAAGGGGCTATCGACATTGAAACCATTTTTCCCAATAGTATAGGCAAGACATCTCCACTGCGCTACTTGTTCCTACTCAAGGGCTTTCAAAAAAAGCCAGAAATCAAACCAATCCCCAAACGCCAAAGCCTGTGGCAAACTTTACCATTATCGCACACACCTGTTAGCCATCCAGCTAAGGCACTTTTGCGACTCGCCCCTTTATTCAACCAAATACAATGCTATAATATCCTTGTCGGAGAATTGGACGCGACAGTGGCATTGATACAACAGTTTCTGGAAGGAAACCAATATGAATCCAATCATAAAAACGCCTGAACCCGTGCTTGAAGCTATCTGGACACTGTGGAGCCGAATGGGGCGGCAACCACGAATGCGGATGGTAACAGGAAGTATGCAGCCGCTTATTCAAATAGGCGACCAATTGCTGATTGAGCCCCTGCCCAAGAACATTCACCGGGGTGATGTCGTGATTTATCGGCATCGCGAGCAACTCATCGCCCATCGCTTGGTTAGCATAGAGGGAGAACGCTTGATTCTGAAAGGTGACAATGTTTACCATTTCGATCCGCCCCTACCGAGAGAGAAAATCATTGGACGGGTGCTCGGCATTGAGGGGGGGGCCGATTATACTGCTATGCGGTGGCGACTGCTCAACAGCTTGATAGCTCAGTTTTCCAACTCTATCAGTCGAGCCTATAGACTTTATCAGACTTTAAAACATTGCGTCTAATTTATGATTATGGAAAATAATAAACCATCCCGAAAAAGCGACATTCTCCTACAAGAAATAGGAAATGAAGTATTCCTCTATGACCCCACTAAAGGGGTCCTTCATGTGCTAAATCCCACCGCCATTTTTATATGGAACCAATGTGATGGTGAGCATACCATGACAGAAATAGAAAAAAATATGCGTGAAAATTTCCAAGTCACCGATGAAATCGAACTACACAGCGATCTGATGGAAATCGTGCAAAATTTCACTGAATTAGGGGTCATTAATGAATAAAGAAACAATGGGCCAACTTTTATGGGATTGTCTTTCTGGAAAGGCCGTCAACTCAACCGCTGATTGGGACGCCATTTATCAAGTGTCAGAAAAATATCGTGTGACACCTTTGCTTTACCATCGCCTAAAACATCTTGATGTGCCCGCTCCCCTCCTGAAAAAATTAAAAACCGCCTATATCGCCAATCATTGGATCAATACTGAACTTTACCGCGAACTTTCAAAAATACTCTCAACCTTACAGCAAGCAGATATTCCCGTTATCGTCTTGAAGGGGGCACATATAGCAGAAAAAGTTTACGGCAACATAGCCCTCCGACCGATGAATGACTTGGATATTCTCATCAAAAAAACCGACTTATTCGCAGCAGAAAAAAAATTGCTGGAAATGGGCTACACTTCATCCAGAGAAACTGACATTGAAGAAATCTGTGCAGAGTACCACCAACTGCCCGCTTTTATCAAACCAAACGCTGCGGTTGAAATTCACTGGACCATTGAATACCCAACCAGTCCCTTTACAATAGACGTTGAAGGACTATGGAAAAGAGCCCAACCGGCGACGATTGCAGGCATCGAAACCTTGGTTTTATCCCCAGAGGACTTATTATTGCACTTATGTTTGCACACGGCCTATCACCATATCTTTCAATTCGGGCTAAGACCATTTTATGATATTTGGGAAACTATCAGACACTACGACATAGACTGGGAACAAGTACAGCATCGTAGCCACGAATGGGACGCCAACAATTCTATCTATCTGGCACTTTATTTAGCCAAAACGAGTTTTGATGCCAATGTACCGATATTAGAAAAACTCAAACCCGCCAAATTCGATCCGCGAGTGGAATCTTGGGCTAGGGAAGAAGTCCTTGGTCAGTTTGAAGACCTTCTCTCGCCACCCTCTAGTGTTATCATAGAATTTTGGAAATCCAAACACCTTTCGGAGAAAGCCAGCATTGTTTTGAACCGGCTTTTTCCTGAGCGAGAAGAAATGGCGGAACTGTACCTCGTCCCCCCAAATTCTCCAAAAATTTATCTTTATTACCCGGTACGCCTAATAAATATGTTTCGTCGGCATAGTCGTGCTATGTGGCGGCTTTTGCGCCGCGATAAAGAAACAGTCAATTTTAGCGAACAACAATTTGGCCTCAAAAAGTGGCTCTCACATTAACCATCTCGCACCAGCCACAGATAGCGCGTGAAAGTTTTGGGGACGTTGAGTAGTTTGCCATGGAAAAGAGCCACGTACCATGCGTAGGATTCGGCGAAAGCGAGCGTGGTAGCCGACCAGTACCCGCTCGACTGCACACCCACAAACGGATCTCCCTCCATCCAATGAGCCGTACCCGCAGCATTGGAGAGTGCAGGCCATTTATATCTCATATCTAGCATAGTCTGCCATTCATTTTTTGTGGGCAAACGCCATACGCCTGCTCTCGAACCGTCACAGAGATAATATTGTCCATCAGCCATCTCGCTGGCAAACTTTTGGGCAGAGTACCAATCATGTCGGCCAAAAGCATTTGCATTTTTCAACCAGATCAGGCCCGTTTTGTTGTCTGTGACAGTCCCATCACCATTATCGGTGTAACGATTCTTTGAATCGACTCGGGCAGGCGGTAGCATATATTTTGGCATAGGATTGTTTTGATGTTGGAGTCCAAAGCTTTAGCTTTGGACCTTGCTGTCTCAGCCAGTTTTCAGTAAAATTAAAAATTCTTTTTTTAGGGATTAACCGAGATTTAAAATATCAATTATGAAACCTAAGATTCATCCAGCCTACAACGAAGTATCCGTTACTTGTAGTTGTGGCAATACCTTTACAACCCGTTCAACGATTGGCAAAGATTTACATATTGAAGTTTGTGCCGCTTGCCATCCTTTTTATACGGGACAACAGAAAATCCTTGATAGTGCAGGGCGTATGGATAAATTCCGCCGTCGCTACGGTGCTAGAAAACCTAGTCTCGCTGCATAAATCCCCCCTTCGGAGTCCAAGATTTATCTTGGACTTTTTGAAGACGGCAAATCGTCATTATCCATTAAAATTTCATGAGCAGGACCCTCTAAATCGTCAAATTGACCCGATTTTATCGCCCACAAAAAGCCCCAGATAATCAGCCCTATCAGTACCAATGAGATGGGAATTAATAAATACAATATATCCATTTCAGTTATCCGTTATCAGTTTTTTTTTGACTCCACCGAACTAAACGCAGTGCATTAGCAACCACTAACAAGGAGCTAAAAGACATCCCAATCGCTGCCATCCAAGGCGCCACCCAACCTACCGCTGCTGCCGGTAAAGCCAATAAATTATAAGCAATTGCCCAAGCCACATTTTGGCGAATAATTTTCAATGTTTGACGAGCAGTATTAATACCTATCAATAAATTGGGCAATTGTTCCGTCAATAAAATCATATCCGCACTCGCACGCGCGACTTGTGTGCCCCCGCCCATTGCAATCGACACTTGCGCTTGTGCCAGCACTGGCGCATCATTAACACCATCACCTATCATAGCCACTATTTCACCTTTTTCTTGTAATGACTTGACAGCTTGCAACTTATCTGTAGGGCTCAAGGCATAGCCGACATTTTCAATCCCCACCGCCTTTGCCACGCGCTGTGCAGCGAGCGCATGATCGCCGCTCAATAGACTAACCGATTTACCTTGTTGTTGTAAGGATTCGACTAATTCTCGTGCGCCAGCGCGAATTTCATCACCAAAGAGAAATGCACCATAGATCGTATCAGCATCAGCGAATAAAACCAGCGTATTGCCATCATGTTCTACATTAACTTTTAGCCCCGTTTGTGTACTAATAAAAGCGGGCGTACCAACAAAATAGCGTTTACCCGCGATCTCACCTTGCATCCCCGCCCCCGGATAATTTCTCACCTCCGTGGCACTCATCCCCGCCTTTGAACAAGCCTCTACCAAAGCGCGAGCAATCGGATGTTCAGATTGCCGCTCTAAAGCAACAGCATACTGTAAACAATCTGCTGGACTCAAATCTGCAAAAGTGTGCGTATCCAACAAGCGTAAACGCCCATCCGTCAACGTCCCCGTTTTATCAAAAACAAAATGGGTAGCGCGTGCTAAACTTTCTAAAGCATGTCCCCGTGTTGTCAATAAGCCGGCACGAGTCAAGGTACTCGTAGCGGCAGTAATAGCAGTCGGCGTTGCCAATGATAGCGCACAAGGACAAGTCACGACTAAGACGGAAAGCGTAATCGCCAGCCAAGCCTCTGGATTGACATGCCACCAATACACTGCGACGCCCAAGGCTAACAGTAGCACGCCGAGCACAAACCATGAAGCCATGCGATCCGCTAATTGCGTGAGTGCCGGTTTTTCCGTTTGGGCGCGTTCCAGTAAACGTAAAATGTGTGAAAGCACCGTATCGGCACCGATTTTCTCGACTTGCATTTTTAAGGGATTATCAATATTCACCGTGCCAGCAATCAGCGGCTGCCCCGGCTTTTTAGTCAGGGGATAACTTTCGCCCGTGAGCAAAGATTCATCAACACTAGAATGTCCCTCTAAAATAGAGCCATCGGCAGGAATATTTTCACCCGGGCGGATGAGTACCCTATCTCCGACAACCAAATCAGCCACTAAGACCAATTCTTCACCCGCTGCACCTAAACGAGTCGCCATACTTGGCACCAAATGCACAAGACTTTCAGCCGCTTGTGCGCTGCGTTGCCGAGCGACGAGTTCAAAATAGCGCCCCGTCAGCAGAAAAAACACAAACATAGCAATTGAATCATAATAAACATGTCCATTATTGCCACTGAGCGTCGTCCAAAGGCTGCCCACAAAAGCCAGACTGATACCTAATGCAACGGGCACATCCATCCCAGCTTGCCCATGCCTCACATCGCGCCATGCACTTTTGAAAAAGGGTTGAGCGGCGTATAACAAAATAGGCGTGGTCAGTATCAAATTAATCCAATAAAACAATAACTTAAATTCTGGTGCCATCCCATACCACGCCCCTGCATACAAAGCGATTGAAAGCATCATCACTTGCATACCTAGCACACCGGCAACGCCAATACGGCGTAATTGTTGTTTGCGCTCACGATCAAGGACTTCTTGTTGACGGGCGGGATCATAAGGATGAGCAATATAACCGATACGGCTCACCGCCTGTAAAATGTCACTTAAATGAATACGCGACTCATCCCAACGGACGCGGGCGCGATGTGTAGAATAATTGACTTGCACATCAATGACACCGGGCAGGCTACGCAAATGACGCTCATTTAACCAAACACAAGCAGCGCAAGTGATGCCTTCTAAAATTAAAGCGGCTTCGCGGATATGTTCATCTTCATAACGCACAAAGCGTTTTTGAATAGCAGGATTATCATAAACAGTGGTTTGCTGGATAAAATCAGGGACTAATTCTTGTCCCGTTGGCGCATGACTGGTACGGTGTTTATAAAAATCTGGCAAACCAGCATCAACAATCGCTTGAGCGACAGCCTGACAGCCGTGACAACACATTGGTTGAGCTTTGCCCTCAATTGTGACAAATAAATTGAGATGGTCGGGGACTGGTAAGTCGCAATGATAACAGTGGATTTGTGACATAATTAATATTTAAGGTAGCGATCAAAACCTCGTGTAAAATTTCATAAGTTTAGTTTACAATAGACATTTTACACTCATCCCATAGGAACTTATTTATGTCAGCAGTAAAAATGCAGACCAATTATGGCACTATTGTCATACAACTCAATCCTGAAAAGGCCCCCAAAACAGTTGAAAATTTCTTGAATTATGTCAATTCAGGATTTTACAATGACACCTTATTTCATCGCGTTATTAGCAACTTTATGATACAAGGCGGTGGCATGACGACGGGGATGGCTGAAAAAGAGACCAATCCGCCGATAGAAAACGAAGCCACCAACGGTTTGAGTAATACAATAGGATCAATTGCGATGGCACGGACATCTGAGCCACATTCAGCCAGTTCGCAATTTTTCATCAATGTTGCTGACAATCACTTCCTGAATCATTCAGGGAAAACGCCGCAAGGTTGGGGCTATTGCGTGTTTGGCGAAGTCACTGAAGGGATGGATGTTGTGAATAAAATCAAAGCCGTAGCGACAACGAATCGTGCCGGTCATCAGGATGTGCCCGTTGATGATGTTATGATTGAAAGTGCTGAAGTTGTGTAAAATTTCTGGTTCCCACGCTGGGGCGTGGGAACGAGTATATATATAATTAATTGATCAATGCTTGTTGTTTTTTGCCGGAGCAGGTTTGCAACCTGCTCCGTAACGCTTTTTATGGTTTTTACGCGCTGGTATTAACTTCGAGCCAGTATATTATATATAAGAGTCTGTGCAAAGCTGATCTGGAAATCAGGGGTAAAAATTTAAATTAGCTACTTATTTTTAACGCATTAGCCCAACTCAGTCGTGGCTTATACAGAAATAATGCGATTGATTCCCTATATACAACTCCATGAATTTGAAGGATTAGTATTTTCATCGCCAATAACAATAGCTTGCCCTTTTGAAAACGAGAAAACGTGTTTCATGGAGTAATGATTACATCAAATTTATTGGTCGTGTCAAATATTTATCTGATCAGTTCGCAACCTCGTTCAACCCCTTAACAAAAGCTGATAAACTGGAATGGGGCATCATCACCAATTGTTTAGTGTTGTGTTCACAGTGGCGTTTGACCCAGTTCATTGCGTCATGGCTGATAGCATCCAGCGGACAGAGTATCGCATCGGCTTGTGAAAGATTGGCGCCCAGTTTAGAGTGACCATGCTCGCGCACGCCATCATGATGGATAAAACGACCATTGTATTGTTCAACCAAGTGACGAAAATGGCTGCTCTGGCTGGGGCGACCGCCAACGAAGAGGATACAGCGACCACAGAGGTTTGGGCAACTTTGGTCACATGATTCAGGACAAGTTAGACTGGATAAGCTCAGTTCTAAACTATCACGCTCTTGCTGGCTTTGAGCCAGTCTCTGTTCTAAACTCAAATAACCTTCTTCAGTGCGTAGTGCAACGGATTTCCAATTTTGAGTCTCCTTTTCCATACGCTCTCCCCGTTC
>JALXAQ010000053.1 GCA_026991885.1 Thiotrichaceae bacterium | reverse complement strand
TCAATTGGGTGCAAGTGTCTGTTATTAAAGCTTCCCTTGGTGCGTAATAATGTAATTTGTTATTTGGGGGACCATAAGAGGAAAATTTTCGCATTTTTAAAACGCCTTTCGCTGTGTTTTTTTATTCTTTCAATATCGGTACTAATGGTATCGCCACTGAACTATATTGGTATCATATCAAACGGATCGGCATTATGCCAGATTAAAAAACTAATCCATTTGACTGATGTTTCAAACGGGTTTCTGTTAATTTTTTTTCGTCACCGCTGTACCTGCGATAAAAAAAACGTTGAACAAATGAAAAAAAGAGTTTACATTTATTCAATGAAAATAGCATTCCAAGTTTCTATTACTCGATGTTCAAGTTTTTTTTTGACTTGTTGTTGGAGTCCAAGTTTGCTCCTCAAAGTGATGTAGGGTGCGTACTCCGGTTGCTCGATTATATATAAACTACAGGGATTAGTTTTTAGCAGGGATAAGTCAAAACCGATAGATAGGAGCCGCCAATTTTTATTCTGCGAACAGAGGATATATTCTGGAGGAATTACTATGGTGACATTAATTAAACTGGTTTCCCATATAAATGGTATTTTAAATATTGATATGTTTAAAGATTACGCGCCTAATGGTTTGCAACTTGAGGGTAGTAACAAGATCAACAAGCTTGCAACGGCTGTCACCGCCTCATTGGATGTCATCAAGAGAGCGGTTGATATGAATGCTGATGCGCTTTTGGTCCATCATGGCTATTTTTGGAAAGGAGAAGATCAGACAATTACTGGCATGAAAAAGAAAAGGCTCGCATTGTTGATAAAAAATGACATCAGTCTGTTAGCATATCATCTCCCTCTTGATGCACATCCTAAATATGGCAACAATGCTTGTCTTGGCAGAATGTTTGGTATCTCGACTATTGATGTCATGGAGGGCTTAGGGAATATTGGCGAGCTTGATGAGCCAATTGCATTGGCGCAATTTGTGGCTAAGGTTTCACAAGTCTTATCCAGACAGCCATTGGTTATATCTGCTGGAGATCATCCTGTCAAGCGAATAGCTTGGTGTAGTGGTGGTGCCCAAAAATATTTAATGAAGGCGGCGGCAATGGGAGCGGATGTTTACTTGAGTGGCGAAATTTCGGAAAATACGGTACACGAAGCGAGAGAAATGGGTGTACATTATATCGCTGCTGGACATCATGCGACAGAGCGATATGGTGTTCAGGCGTTGGGTGAACATCTGGCGACGACTTTTTGTCTTGAGCATGAATATATTGAGATTGATAATCCGGTGTAATTTAAAAATCCCTCGTTCCCACGCTCTGCGTGGGAATGCCTGTAGCGACGCTCTGCGTCGCGGGACGCGGAGCGTCCAGCAAGGCATTCCCACGCAGAGCGTGGGAACGAGAGTCAAATAATTAATTAAATTAATTAATATGATTATTAACCTAGAACCGACTAAAGTTGTCGGAAAATTTGCATTTCTACATTTGGGATTTAGACCCTTTTTCATTGGCGCAAGCAGTTTTGCTTTTTTATCCATGTTGATATGGATGGCTTTATACGTTTTTGGATGGCAGTTTGATTTTAGCCCCTTTTCCCCGATCACATGGCATGCTCATGAGATGATTTTTGGATACTCCATAGCTGTTATCGCTGGCTTTTTATTGACTGCCATTAAAAACTGGACGGGCAGACAAACGCTTCATGGTTATCCGCTATTATTATTATTTTTGCTGTGGTTATTGGCGCGAATTCTGCCTTTTTTGGGTGCTTGGCATTTGATGGCTATCATTGACAATTTATTTCTTTTGTCTCTCTGCATTTCAATATTTTGGCCGCTATTGAAAGCCAAACACTGGAAAAGTGTTGGACTCGCGTCGCTAGTATTATTAGTCATGATCAGCAACATTGTATTTTATTTGGGATTGTTTGGGTATTTGTCTAATGGTACAACTTATGGTTTATATAGTGCCTTATATCTGATTCTCGCCTTGATTTTTATCATGGGAAGAAGAGTGATGCCCTTTTTCATAGAAAAAGGGGTGGGTTATCCTATTGAGTTAAAAAACTGGAAATGGGTTGATCAAAGTCATCTTATTATTTTCTTGCTATTCGCCATAGCCGATCTGATAGTGCCCTATTCCTATATAATGGCGGGACTTGCTGGATTATTATTTATAATTCATAGCGTTAGATTGATAGGCTGGTACACGCAAGGTATTTGGAAAAAGCCTTTATTGTGGATTCTCTATTTTGGTTATGCTTTTATCGTGCTTGGGTTTGCCCTTAAAGTGTCAGTTGTTATTGCTGGCATCTCCAATTATCTCGCCGTTCATGCTTTTACCTTTGGTGGCATCGGGATAATGACGATTGGGATGATGGCGCGAGTTTCGCTGGGGCATACCGGTAGGAATGTATTTGAGCCACCTGCCTCATTGTTCTGGATTTTTGTATTGTTCTTTTGTGGTAGCATCGTCAGAGTCTTTTTTCCTTTGATAGATTTTTCATTGTATATATATTGGATAGCCTTATCTCAGATTTTTTGGATATTAGCCTTTGGTGGATTTTTGTACGTTTATTTTCCTATGCTGATTTATCCAAGAGTTGATGGGCATTATGGTTAGAGAGCCTGTTATGAATAATAGTTTGCCAAAAATCAAGGGACTCAAAGATGTCCCCATTCAAATCCATGATAATGACGCATTGGGTTTAAGCGACTATGCTAAAGCCTTGAGCGCATTTATCTTGTCTGCCGAGACACCCATCACTATTGGTATTCATGGTGATTGGGGTAGTGGCAAAAGCAGTCTGATGTACCTGATCGAACAGAAATTGAAGGCTGAAGATGACAAACTTTATTCTCTGTGGTTTAATGCCTGGCAATTTTCCCAGTATAGCGAACAGTTGAGCATCTCGCTGTTATCCCATTTTCTTGACGAAATGGGTACACTGACTAAAGAGTCCATAAAAGAACCCTCTAAAAATATTAGAGATTTAAAGAGGGAAATATCTAATCGGATCGCAGAAACTCAGAAAAATTCTAATACTCGTATTATTGTTTTTATTGATGATATTGACCGTTTAGTGCCTGAAAAAGCCCTTGATTTGTTAGAAACCCTGAAATTGTTTTTAGATCTTAAGGGGTGTGTCTTTGTGCTTGCTTGTGATTACCACGTTATCGCGCAAGGATTAAAACAAAAGTTTCATTTGAGTGAAAATGATCTCAAGGGCTTTTTTGATAAAATGATCCAGGTGCCATTTAACATGCCGGTGAGCCAATATAACGCGCAAGGTTTTTTAACGACAATGCTTGATGAGCATCTGGGTGTCACGTACTCAACAGAACAAGATAAGAACGACGATGCTGCTTTGTATCTCAAACTCGTCACTTATTCGGCGGGATTCAATCCGCGCACCGTCAAGTGGCTATTCAATAATTTGCTGTTGTTGAAATTTGTCCTTGAGGCAAAGGGCGTATTAAAAACCGATAAGGTGGCGCACGTC
This sequence comes from Thiotrichaceae bacterium, assembly GCA_026991885.1. GTDB lineage: Bacteria > Pseudomonadota > Gammaproteobacteria > Beggiatoales > Beggiatoaceae > Thiomargarita. The sequence continues at coordinate 22,235 of JALXAQ010000053.1, read as the reverse complement.
AACGAAAAAATGCGTATTTTGTTTGCCACACTTTGCTTACAGCATACGTTTAGTGCCATGTACAATAATCTGCTGTATTACTTACAAGACGTGGGCGAAGCCGAAAACATCACTGATGAGAAGGTGACGGAGACTAACGAATTTTTTAAGGAACTGAGAAAATCAGAAACGTTTAAACAAGAAGAAGGCGAGTTTGCAGAGAGTAAGGTTGGTAATGCCTATCAATTGGCTAATTTTATGGGCGCGTTTTTCGATGCGATCCAGTTAAAATCAGATACTTCGGAAAATGCTGATGAGTTGCTAAATGCGGATGAAATAGCGACGTTGAATAATATCATGTCGTTTTCTGTGGCAATAGTGGGCACCCCGCCGCCACCTCCCCCTGAATGGACAGGATACTGGTTTGTGAATGTTGGTGAGGGGGATTGGGAAGATAACAGAAAATATGGTTTTATAAGTGCCGGACATTCGTTAGCATTTAAACGTTTAAGCGTAGGAGATAAAATCTATACTTATGTGAAGGATCGGGGTTATGTCGGGTTTGGGGAGATTATAAAAGAAGCGATAATGATTAAGGATTTTATTGATCAGGAAGAATCGCTTTTGCCGGCAGAATTAAATGGCTCTGAAAAATGGGTTGTGGGTGTGAAATGGCTCAAGACGGTTCCAAAAGAACAAGCAAAAACATTCTCTGGCATTTTTGCCAATCAAAATGTGGTTTGTAAACTGAGGCATGAACAAACTTTAAGATTTGTTCATAAACGTTTTGGGAAATGAGGTGCTTTGCTTTGAGAAATCCTATTTATTTTAAATAAAAATAGGATTTCTTTAACACTTTAGTGAGCAGTAGCCTTTCCTTATTCTACAATGCCGCCCCCTTTCGCCTCAATTTCTTTTAACCATTCAGGCGAATAATCTTGCCACTTAAAAGTCTCTTCAACATAACCAAGACTAGAAAACGACTTTAACATAGGCGGTGGACCATCCCATTCACTGAGAATAAACGGCGCCATATTCGGCGAGCCTTCAAAATACACGCCAAACATTTCATGAATATCCCGCTCAAAAAAAGCCGCAGGGGTATAAATATCATAAACGGAGACATAATGCCCCGGTTTTTTAGGAATATAAATATGAGCCGATACCAAGGTATTAATCTCATAAGACCAAATATGATAAACCAACTCAAACTCATCCGTCGTTGGCCAATCAACGCAAGAAATGGCTGATAAATGTAAATAACCCGCTCGCCCTTTCAATAATTCCAACAAAGTGGGGAGTGCGTCCGCCCGTGGTTTCACTCGTAAGCGACGCGCCCCTTGTTGTTCAAAGACAAGATGAGGCATTTCACGAAAAACGGATTCCAAAACGTCTGGTAATTGTGTACTCATTCAATGACGTCCTCGCGTTGCAATACTTTTTTAGGAATAGGCTGCGTCACATATTCTGAGGCAAATTGCGCCAATAAAGCGGTATGCTTTCCAATGGTATTGTCACTGAAAAGCTGATAATGCTGGGCTTCGGCAATCACATCGGTTGGTGTATGCCAATTTTGGCCAAATAAGGCTTGCTGATTACCTAAGTATTCATCATAGTGATGATAATAGTCTTGCCAAGCGTTGGCCTTACCTTTATCAATATTATCAATCAATTGCAAAAAACCTTGCTGAATCGCCTCCGGTCTTGGCATACAGCCAGCTATATACATATCGACTGGGATATATTCTTGTAGCCGCTTAATCGTCGCGTAACTATGCCAATACATGCCGCCGTTAATAGTACAAGAGCCCATGCCAATAACATATTTAGGGCCTGCCATTTGTTCATAGGTCAAAATGACCCGCTTTAAAGTTTTAACCGAGAGATAGCCCGTAATCAACAAAATATCCGCTTGACGCGGACTCACCATCGGTTGAATACCTAAACGCTCTGAGTCAAAGCGAGAAGTGATGGTGGGCGGTAATTCGATAGCGCCGCAACCTGTGCAGTAATGTAATATAAATAAAGAGCGTGCTCGGCAACGATCCGCGATGCGATCAATCACTTTGCGTAATAATGAACGCTCTTCGGGATCAGGGGTACGACAAGCGATGTCGGTGGATTGAGTCATTGTTTTATGAGAAGGTTATTAGCAGGGATAAGTCAAAACGGATTTCGGGTGGAATTTCTCATCCTATAAAAGGAGTCCAAGATTTATCTTGGACTCCAATAATTACCCCCTTTTCCGTAACATCTTTTTGGTATCTGGTCCCATCGGTAATCTGTAATCGTAAGAACTCAAAATCACATTGTCCGCCGCACGGACTAATTTTGCGGTGACATAGACGGTTCCTTTGCTCGCTCCATAGGTACCCACGACAACAGCATACGCATCATGTTGGAGAGTGATTTGGCGTAATTGTCTCGATAACAGTAACTCTCCCGTCTTTTCTTGAACGAAGACTGTGCCACGCATCTTCATTTCAATCACCTTGTAACCTCGTTGGACTAGGCGAGAACCGATTTGTTCTGCTGTCATCCGACCAAAGGTGGAAGATTGTTGTACATTGTCAATATTGACAAAACTGGTCACCAAAATAACCTGTTTCGTATCAATCCCATTTTGTCTAGCGGCTTTTAGGAGTTTATCAGCAGCACTATAGCTACTACTGACTAAATTATAATCTTTACCAATAGAAGCACACCCAGCTATCGCTACTGTGAGCAAGCTGACATAGAATAAGGTCAAGGTTTTTTTCATCATTTATTAACTACCTGATAAGTTTTGCTTAGGTTCTCGTAGTGGTCAGAATCGCCATCATTGATATAGTAAATGCGAGAATCACCAAAAATGTATTGTTGATTCTTTGTCACTAAGGTGGTGATCAGGACTTCTGTATTGGTTTCTCCTGGGTATTTGTACCTTCTGGCGGATTTGATGTCTCCAGCAATGGCAAAAGGAATAGCAACCAATCCTGGGTGTTGCCAATTGTCTATCGCTTGTTTCACCAAAAACACGCCACCAGTTAAAGCAGTCAGTAGTCCAGGGGGCCAATAAGTTTTACGGCGATCTTTATGGTAAATGACCTGCATGTCATAACCAATAACGAGATGATCGCCAGTGTATTCACTATCGTCGCTTAAAACAACCATGCCTTGTTGTACCAATTTTGTGGTGAGCAGATTGGAAAAGGCTTTTCCAAAAGGTCTTTTCTTTTTATCGTCACTGATCTTAATCACTAAAGGCGGTTTATCGGTTGCCTTGGAAAATGTCAGATCGACACTCTTTTTCAGTCGTTTGGCAACGTCATAAGCCAAAACATTCCAATGGTGTGCAGCCTGCATTTTTTGTTGCGTCGTCGTTGCATAAGACGTGGCGACGGGTATGGGGCTATGGGTGCAAGAAGCGCCCAATAGGGTGACAGTTGCTATTAGCAAATAGCCTTTCATAGAAAGTCCTCTATTTGAAAAAAAAAGTCTAAAAGTATTTTTTGTCTGAATCAGAATTATCAGAATTTTAGAATTAACAGAATAAAACATAAAAGTAGTTATTTATTTATTTTATTCTGAAAATTCTCAAATTCTGTGAATTCTGATTCAGACAGAAATAGAATTAAATCATACTTCTTAAAGTGATGCGAGTATTTTTTGAATCAGTGACTGGGTAACTCTCCCCACTCTCCTACCAAAACTTGCCGTTCATTTAATAATTGTGACACCAACTTTAAGCTTTTTTTGAACTGGAGCACCACTGGTCGATTATCCGCCTCGGGGTTGACAATTTGGGGTACGATGATGAGTGCCAGTTCTGTGCGAGTTACTTCTTTTTCAGTTGACGAAAACAGTGTTTTGCCGATGAAGGGTATCTCTTTTAGTAGCGGTATACCTTGTTGATTGTCGCGTTCAATCCTTTCAATTAACCCCCCTATGATTATCGTGCTACCGTCACGTACCACAACAGACGTTTCTATTTTACGAGTAATAAACGATTGTAGCTGTTGTTCAGTTCTATCTTCTCCAAGTTGTGACAATTCTTGAAATATTTTCAGGTTAATAATCCCATCGTCATTGATGCGGGGTGTCACCTTTACCGTGATACCTGTGTCTTTATATTGTACATCGTTAGACAATATCTGATTATTTGTTGAGGAGGTATTGACTCCACTCAGAAAAGGCTCATTAGAACCAATATTAATTGAAGCTTCTTCGTTGTTACGTACCAACAGAGAGGGGCGCGACAAAATACTCACCTCATTATTTGAGGCCACCATATTTAACACCGCATTTAAACCACCTGAGAGATAATTAACTGTCATGCCGGCAAAACCGGTAAGCGAAACATCCTTATTCTCAGAATTAGTATCGCTTAAATTAGTTGAATTAGTTGAATTAGTTGAAGCCGCAAAGTTACCCCCAGGCACAGTCAAATTCGAGCCGATGCTACCGTGAGACCCCCTCAAAAGGGCTTGCCAATCAATACCAAATTTTGTTGAATCTGTCAGATTCACTTCGGCAAGCACCACATTGATCATCACTTCTTTAGGCACTTGATCAAGTGTATAAATGGTTTCTAATAATTGCCGATAGTCACGCGCACTGGCACGTATCAATAAACTGTTGGTACTCTCATCGGCGACGATAGTGACTTTTAAATCGGCTGAAACCGTTTTGCTCCCGTTCGGTGTCGGGGAAGACGCTGGTTTTTTATCTTTTTTATTTTTATTAGCCGTTGGGAAAGCCTTTTGTTGTGTTTTTTTGCGTTTCTTTTTCTCTTCAGCGGCTTTGTCGAGTTTAAAAACACTTGACAAGGTTGAGGCCAGTTTAGAGGCTTCCAGATTTTTGACGTTATAAATAAAGACTTGCTCGCCGCTTTCTTCACTTCTCTCATCAAGAATCTCAACCCAAGTGGCGACTTCATTAAAACCACTATTGGGCGGTGTCACCACTAAAATCGCATTGATACGCTCTAAGGCAATCACTTGGTAAGTCGGCGGCGTCTTGTCGTAGATGGCTTTGAGTATCTTATCTAACTCGGCTTGTACCTCCGTTGCTTTGGAATTGATCAATCTAAATAAACGCATACCACGATGCAAAAAAGGATCCGCATCAATGATGTGAAGCAATTTATTGACACGTTTTAAGTATTGTGGTGTTGTGATAATGCCAATTATATTGAGGGTTGGCATAGTAATAATACGCCCTTTCGGCTGTATCAATGGATTAATCACCGTTTGAGCGGCTTGGGCAGTGATATAGCGTAGCGGCGTAATTTGTAGGACTTCTGGTGATGTACTACTGGTTAAAGTTTGAGGCGTTATCCCGATAGTGCCTGGCAACTTTGGAGCAGCTTTTTTGAGATAATAAACCCCCTTTCTTTTTTGCATGCTGACACCAGCATCATTTAACAGCATTTGTAATAAAGGCCATAAATCCTTTTTTGTTAAAGGTTTATCCTGCGCTGTGCGTATAGTCACTTTACTATTAATCGTGGGATCGATTACCACAGAAAGATTTAAAGCATCAGCAATAATATCAATGATTTGCCGTAATGGCACTTGTTCAAAATCTAATTCAATCGGGTCATTCTTGGATAAATGACTCATATCCAGTGCCCGCTCTGTCACTGTCGTTACCCTTGGCAACTGCCCCGTTTTATTGACCTTTTTTAAGGGTTGAGCAGGTGCTGGTGGCGCAGCAATTGGCGGCTCAACGGCGGCTTGTTTAATAGCCGGGCGCAGTTTTTGTAATTCACGCTGAGCTAATTGTTGGGCACTGATTGGGGGTTTTTTGCGTTTAGGTGCTGTATTACAAGCCACTAGCATACTGCTGCATAATAACACCACAATTGTTTTTTTTAATAAAAACATAAGTTATCAGAAATTCATGTCATTTATACTGAAAATAGCCGATAACATAGTAATGACTATCGCACCGACTACCACGCCTAAAACTAAAATCAACATGGGCTCTAAAAAAGCCACTAGCCGTGAGGTTTGTTCTTTAACATAGCCATCAAAGGTTTCGGCCAGTTGATTTAAAATAGGTGCTGTGCGCCCAGCTTCTTCTCCCACTATCATTAATTGTGCTAATAGCACCGGAAATTTTCCATCATTAACTAAGGCTTTTCCTAAGCTTGTTCCACCGCGCACAGCCTCTTCAATTTTAACAAGACTATTGACAAGACTTTGGTTTTCCATAACGCCTTTGGCAATACTGAGAGCTTTTAGTAAAGGGATGCCAGCCCCCAGTAAGGCGCCCAAGGTTCGACAAAAACGCGACGTTTCTGATCGCAAAATTAATTGTCCAAACAGGGGCATCGATAGCATGAACTCATCGCGTTGTAAACGTCGCTCTGGTGTGGCATCCAATTTTCGCCAGCCATACCACAGCACAATAGGCACAGCGACTAAAGTCCAACCGTAACTCCTCAGCCAGTCACTTAAGCCTAATAAAAAAGCGGCTGAAGGCGGAATGTTTGAGCCCATATCCTCAAACAATGTCGCAAAGGATGGCACGACAAACACCAATAATAATAGCACACTTAAAAAGCCGACAACGCCGAGGATGATAGGATAAATCATTGAAGATAGAATGGTACGTTTAGCCTCTTCGGCGGCTGTTAGAAAATCGGCTAACTTCGGTAATAATTGATCTAAAATGCCGCCTTCTTCGCCCGCATGTACCATATTAACATACATGTGTGAAAAAATATCGGGGCGTGTTTTTAGGGCATCGGCTAAACTTTTGCCCTCTTTCACATCGCGGCGCAAATCTTCAACTAATTGTTGTACAATTTGTTTTTCAGTGATGCCTTCAAGTAGTCCCAAAGCGCGATCTAAAGGTACATGCGCCTCAATTAATGTACACAGTCCATTGGTAAAATCAATCACATCACGATTTTTAATGGACGGTTGGAATAATTGGCTACTTTCAGCTTGTTGCTCGACTTTGAGTGGTATCAGTTGCTGATTTTGCAATATGATAACAACTTCCTGCTCGCTTTCGGCACTCAGTTGTCCATTTTTAAGGTTGCCCTCAATATCACAAGCTTGATAAGTGTATTGATGGATTGCCAAATGATTTTATCTCCTTAGATTAAAAAGCCCCACAGACAGGGCAACCATAAAGGATTGCCCCTACAATAGACGGCATGTTTCCGAGGCAAAAGTTTTCGCTGCGCGAAAACTTTTGCCTTGGAAGGCAATCCCTTGTGGTTGCCCTTGGTATTTTATTTTTTGGGAGTTACCTTAGAAAAAAGCTTTCTGGAAATTTTTCTGTAATCATCATAGTCGCCTGACGATTGGTTAATACACAATAGGTACGAAATAGCAAATTTATATTTGGTTCAATGCGAAAATAATGCGCTAATTTTTCAGGCGCTGGCTCTTTTCCTGAGTCCACAATTTCCTTAAATGACTCGATTCTATGTTCAAGCCAAAGTTTACCAATTGGGGTTTTGGTTTTAAGCAATTCATTTCTAAAATCTTCATCGAGTCTCTCGATAACGACAATTGATTCGGCATAAATATAATTTTTACGACTGATGCGCCCCCTGAGTAAAATTTCTCTATCAATAACCTCAGTTCCTTTTTTTAGCTGCATAACAGGTATATCCTGTGCGATAGGTTTTAAGGTTTCACTTAATTTAATAAGCTGAATTTGCTCCGAAAAATAGGATTCTAACATATCGGTGACTGTTCCATCAGTTGTCAATAAAATCCTTTGAAAAGTACTCAGGGCTGATGGATCGATATGGCTGCGATTTAGGCTTTGCTGTAGATCATTCCTCATAATTATAAGTACTCGTCCAAAATAAATTTTGGACTCCAAAAATTAAAAATTTGATGTATGCGACATTGCGCTATCAACAGGGCATAAGGATGCTCCATTTCTTCAGGCGCCACCCAGAGGGCTGAGCATCCAAGTGAATATATCATATATATATTATTTATTATTTTATTATATTAAAATTCCCCCACTCAAAAAACCAGGAGACAAAACCAAATCATGCCAAACCCACACAAGTCGCCAAACACCGCGCATAATAGAACGCCGCCACATCAAACCACGCCAACTCTCCCGTAGGATCACTCAAATTAACCGGATTACCACCCACATAAATATAACCATTAGCGAGCTACGCTCGCGTAGGGTCAATGCCATTAAGTTAAGGGCAACCACAAGGGATTGCCCCTACCTTCAATGCCGTTTTTGTAGGGGCAATCCTTTATGGTTGCCCCTTAACTTAATGGCATTGTCGCGTAGGGTGCGTCCCACGCACATGGATGGCAGTATTTTAGGTTTTAGGACGGTGCGTAGGACGCACCCGGAGCGAAAATGCCATTAAATTATGTAAATCAACTCGGATTTGTCAGACAGTACAAAGCTAAAGCTTTGTACTCCAACACTAATAGGATAAATTAACACTGTCAAATATAGCTTATAATGCAAAAAGTGTTCCGTTCATTATTGGAGCCGTCCAGATTTTATAAAAAATTATGGGTTTTTAAAAAAGTTGGTAGTACTTCGTTTTGATGTGATAGAGTGTTGGAATTAAGGAGACAGTATCATGAGATTTAGTAGCTTTAAAACAGAAATAGAGGTGGCAAAAAGGTTTAACCTTAGAACAGATAGTAAACCTTTTGTAAAAACATTACCTCTCAAAAATATACCCGATTACAAATTTGAGGAAATAAAAGAAAACTTCAAAGATCCTTTAAGTTTTCTATCAGAGTCGGCTACCTGTGAAGATATTATCAAACCTATATTAAAGTTATTTTAACTTTTATTTTAAATCCGCGTCATCTGTGTAATCCGTAAAATCCGCGATTCAAGGGTTTTACTTATCCCTGCTAAACCAGAAATCTACAGAGTCCACACATATTACCCCTAAAAAAATAAAAAAAATATCAACCCTTATTCTTTTAGGAGTCCAAGATTTATCTTGGGCGTCTCGTCCAAACCGAAGGTGGACTCCTATTCACGCATTTCATCCCCCCTATTGACGTTTTATCGCCTAAAACTTTCAAATCTCTCTCAGTCTCATTAATCTATGTATGCGCTCCAAACTTAACGGAGAAATTTTCCCATGAAACGCATTTTCTTATTACTCGCTGCGATATTTTTAAGTAGCAACACTTGGGCAATTGATAAAAGCGCTGAAAACCTATTTATCAAAGCACAGGCACTATTTGAGCAAAGTCTATTTGCTCAAGCCGCACGCAAAAGATTATGGGAGTTAAAAAAATGAGTGCATTATTGAGACTCGATTCCATTTCTAAAATCTATCGCTTTGGTCAGATAAAGGCTCTGAAAAACATCAATTTAGTCATCAACAAGGGAGAAATGACCGCCTTACAAGGACCATCAGGCAGTGGAAAAAGTACCCTGTTAAACATTTGTGGCTTATTAGATGGCTTCGATGAAGGACATTATCATTTCGATAGCACAGACATCAGTCGCCTGACTAAACAAGCACTTACCTTGCATAGACGCGAATATTTTGGCTTTGTATTTCAAAGTTTCAACCTAATTCCAGTGATGACAGTATTTGAAAACGTAGAATATCCACTATTGCTGGCTGGCGTCGAAAAACGTCGAGAACGTACCTTGGCACTTTTAGAAGAAGTAGGAATAGCCGAATTCGTTAATTATTTACCCGATCAATTATCTGGGGGGCAACAACAGCGCGTTGCGATTGCACGAGCCTTGATCAAAAAACCGCCCTTAATCATCGCGGATGAACCCACCGCTAATCTGGATACTCAGACGGCTCATCATATTATTGATTTGATGCACACACTTGGGCGCGATTCTGGTACCACTTTTTTAATCGCTACTCATGATGATCGCATGGCGGCGCGTTGTGATCGGAGATTGGAGTTGATTGATGGAGTATTGCAATGAAATGGTTATGGTTTGCTTATAAGAATGTCATACGCAATCGTCGTCGCTCTTTGATGACGATAATAATTACAGCGGTAGGCACCGCATCCATTTTAATTTCCAGCGGCTTTGCGCTGTACACTTATGATTCTTTGCGAGAAATGAGTGCCCGCAATTCTGGGCATGTTGTGATTGCTCACTCAAAATATTTTAATTGGGAAGAAGAGTCGCCCATGGAATATGGCTTAAGCAATCCTGAAACCTTAAAAGAAGCTATAGAACCCGATCAGCGAATACGCATGGCGATTCCCCGTTTACAATTTTCTGGACTCATCAGTAATGGCGAAAAATCGGTGATTTTCACAGGGACAGGTGTCGAGCCAGAGCGAGAATTTGACGTAAAAGGGCCATTTTTAAATGTCTTAACGGGCAAGATTCTCTCTACAGAATTGACTCCCGATCCTCAAGTGATGTTGGCTAAAAATTTAGCTAAACAACTTAATGCAGACATCGGCAGCTCATTAACGCTGCTCACAACCACAACAGATGGCGTTCTTAATGCCTTAGATGTGCAAGTACAAGGCACTTTTTCGATAGGCGTACCAGAACGGGATAAACGACTTTTGTTTGTCGCCTTGCCCACGGCTCAGGAATTGCTGGTCACAAATAAGGTGAGTACTTTGTCAGTTTATCTCTATGAGACGGAAGAGACAGCAAAGATAGAGGCAATATTGGCTAAACAATATCCCGATTTGGCGATGCAGCCTTGGTGGGAACAAGCTTATTTCTATTTCAAGGTGAAAGACTTATATAACCGCATTTTTGGTATTTTAGGGATAATGATATTATTAATCGTTTTTTTTGCGGTGACGAATACTTTATCAATGACAGTGGTAGAGCGTACTCGTGAAACGGGAACACTGTTAGCATTAGGCACATTACCGCGACAAGTTGTGCGTAACTTTGTGCTAGAAGGGATGATAATGGGTATTGCTGGCACATTATTGGGGATACTCTTTGCGGTGGGCACATCCATCTCACTGTTTTTCATAGATATTCAGATGCCGCCCCCACCCGGACGCTCTGAAACTTATCCTTTATATATTTATATGTCAACTTGGCTTTATAGCTTGACGACATTGGTTGTGATTATTCTTTGTATTGGTGCCGCGTGGCTCAGCAGTCATAAGGCGGCTAATAAACCGATTGTGGAGGCATTGGGACATGTTTAACTTATTAATATTATTATTAGCCATAACCGCCACTGTCCAAGCAGCGGATATACAAACAATCTTGAAACAAGCAGACAATTACCGTTTGCCTCAGGATACGGTGCAAGTAGAAACCAGCGTCGCCTTATATAAAAAAGGCAAATTGGATAAAGAACGCCAGTATAGCGTCTATATCAAACCCGGACGACGCTCCCTAGTGATCTTTAATTCTGCCGTTGAACGCGGCCAAAAAGTGTTGATGTTAGACGACAAATTTTGGATGATCATGCCAAAAAGCCGCCGCCCTATTCGCATCACGCCCATGCAAAAATTATTGGGCGAAGCCTCAACGGGTGACATTGCAACCATGACTTGGAGCGAAGATTATGATGGCAAAATCAGTCAAAAAGTGGTCATCAATCAAATACCTTGTTTAAAACTTGATTTACACTCCATCCGCAAAGGGACGACTTATGCTCGTATTGATCTCTATGTGGCACAAGACGGATTTTGGCCAGTCGCTGCCAATTTATACGTGGCTTCAGGCAAATTAGCAAAACGCGCCTATTTTAGTTTAGGTGATGTGAATGGACGAGTTAATGCTATGACATTGTTCGACAAAATTCAGCGGCAGCGCAAGACAGTTATTCGTTATCTCTCGATGACGGCGCGAGAAATACCGGATAAGTTTTATAATCCGATGTATTTGGTGAGGCATCCTATGTTAGTGAAGTGATTCCATTTATTCTTGCAGGAGGCGGAAACTCAGGAGCCCAAGATAAATCTTGGGCTCCTTACAAAACTGTAAACTAAATATGTCAAGCACAATTTCTATCACATTATTACTACTACTAGCAACGCTATCAACCCAAGCCGCAGAATTAACGACTACTTTACGGATCATACCCGAATATCATCAGGCAGATAGCCATAGTCGCCAAGAACTAGAAGCCAGTTATCAAAAAGGGGGATTTAATGTTTTAGCAACCGGTGTCATGGATACTCAATTTGATAATGAAGTCATACTAAATGAATTATATTATGATACCGTGATCGCTAATCAAGAAATGAGTTTCGGCAAAAAAATCATGAGTTGGGGAGTAGGCTACAGTTATCGTCCCCTCGATGTGCTAGAACAAGAAGATCGTCGTTTGCTCTATTCTCCCACCTTAGAGGGTGTACCATTGATTGCTTGGGACTATTTCAGCGAAGGGGGTAGTGCCTTCACGCTTGCCTATATTAATCCATTAGGTGGACAAGACAAGGATAGATTAGATCAAGAGTCTCTTGCATTCAAATATTACGGTTTATGGGACAATACTGACATACACGCCGTCGCTCGTTTCAGTAGACAGAATAAACTAGAAACCGGCATCGGCTTTATCCACATTATCAATGATAATCTTGAATGGCACGGCTCTGCTTTATATCAGCACCGCTACCACAAACGTCTAACATCTAAACCGTTTGATAAAGGAGTCAATGCCATACTGGGACTCAGTTGGACACATTCAAACGGGACATCATTATTGGGAGAATTTTGGTTTGATAACGCTTCGCAAACAAACCAACAAAATTTATTATTGCGATTATCCAATGATGGTGACAGCGTGGACACTGCCTTAGATTGGCTTTATACTCCGCAAGACGGTGGATGGATGTTAACGGCATCAATAAAGCATGAACGCAATCGGCAAAATTTAGAATTAGGTGTGCGGACATTTGGTGGCAGAGCCGATTCAGCTTTTCGGGCGAGTTTGGATGATTTTGTGGTTTATTTGGCTTGGGAAATTGCTTTTGTGTTGGGGAAATGAACTAAAAACGTATTATAAAAAGGAGTCCAAGATTTATCTTGGACAACCAAGGTTCGTATTTATGAAAACCACAATCTCACTAAAAAGATTCATAACCGAAATACTACTCACCCTCCTATTCAACGCCATCATCGCCGTCTTCTCACTATTAATAAGTGATAAATCACTAACAATCAATATGATATATTCTCAAAGCATTGGCTTGAGTACCCTATTTATCTCCGATGCCCTACTTCTCATACGGCGGCAAAGTCAACCTAATATAAATATCTTCATGATTGCCATACCAATGGGTGGCATCATCGGCGTTTTCATAGCAAACCAGATTATCGGCAATGACTTCAAACAACTTATTGCAGAACATCCTAATTTACCATTTATTTTACTAGGCTGCACCTTACTATTCGGCACCATCATTTCCTACTATTTTTATGCACGTATCACCATAGCAGAAAAAAATATGGCTTTGCAAGAAGCCAATTTGCAACGCTTGGCTGACGAAAAAAAATTAACAGAAACCCGTTTGAAACTTTTGCAAGCACAGATTGAGCCCCATTTTTTATTTAATACCTTATCAAATATCCTAAGTCTCATTGATGAAGAACCGCCACGCGCCAAAATCATGCTAGAACGCTTTACCCACTATTTACGCGCCTCATTAACGCGCACTCGTCAAGAACAAAGCACTTTTGGCGATGAACTGGCATTATTGCGTGCCTATCTTGACATTCACAGCATACGCATGGGCGAGCGTTTGCACTATCTGATAGAAGTGCCGAAACCAGTTCAAGCCATCAAATTGCCCCCCTTATTATTACAACCGCTGGTAGAAAATGCGATCAAACACGGACTAGCACCGAGCATAGCCGGCGGAACGATTCATATCGCTGCCAAATCTAAAAAAGAAAAACTAGAAATTTCAATCAAAGATACAGGAATTGGTTTACAAGGAGAACTGGGAAGCGGTATGGGCTTAAATAATATTAGAGCGCGATTACGTGCCCTTTATGGCAATCGCGCCAAAATGACGATACAACAAAATACCCCTTGTGGAGTGCAAATCACTCTATCCATACCTATCGAGCCATCCAAATGACTATAACCGCCCTGATTGCCGACGACGAAGCACCACTATGCAGCTATTTGAAAAAACAACTAGCGACTTTATGGCCAAATCTTCAAATTTGCGGACAAGCCAACAATGGACTACAAGCCCTTGAATTAATAAGGATAAAAAAACCAGACCTTGCCTTTTTAGATATTAAAATGCCGGGCATGACAGGATTAGAGGTGGCAGCACAACTGAACGGTGTTTGTCGTATCGTATTCATTACAGCTTATGATCAATACGCGATACAAGCCTTTGAAAATGCAGCCATAGACTACCTGCTCAAACCCGTGACACAAGAACGCCTACAAAAAACCATTATGCGTTTACAACAACAATTGGACAATAAACCGCCCGTCGATTTTGAAGCCTTACTATTGCAACTGACGGAAACCTATCTACAATGGCTAAAAGTAGCATATCAAGATGAAATTTACATATTACCTGTCTCCGAAGTGGATTATTTTCAGGCTGCAAATAAATATACGACAATTGTCACAGCAGAAAAAGAATGGCTGATCAAAACAGCGATTAAGACACTTGAAACGAGCTTAAACCCTAATGAATTTTGGCGCATCCATCGCGGCACGATTGTGCGAGTCAGTGCGATTGCCCGTATCAGTAGAGATTTTCAAGGACGTTATTTGCTGAAATTGCATGAACATCAAGAAACTCTGATAGTCAGTCGTGCTTATGCTTATCGTTTTAAGCAGATGTAATTTTTCAAGCAAGCGTAGGGTGATAAACTGAGACGGATTATATATATTTTGAGGCAATTTTGACAGAGATCATAGAAAACCCAGTTATCAATTCACCGTTTGAACAATCCAAGCGGCACTTTAAGTTGATTGCATGGCAAGTACTCAATAAAATTGCACACCCCAAAAGCCCTCTGTTTACAAATAATTTCTTAATTGTCACGCCAGGTGTCGTGATCGCTTGCGCGTATTAAAGCCTAACGATCAAGAAATTCTTACATGTCCAACTTAGGGCGTGCTAAAATTGTCATCAGCAATTACCACGCTTTTATGCTCCGAGATAAAGTCAATGCCGCTAAACTTTTAGGGCTAACCGACGCACAGGATGATGGTTGCACTCACCCGTGTTCACTTTTGTTCACAAATTAGATAGCCTGTAATAAATTTATGCTCACAAAAGACTTTTACAACATCATTGACGAATGTCTAAATCAGCTCATTGAAAAATATAAAAATGATGAGCAAATTAAACGTCATAAAAATTCAGAAACAGGGCAAAAAGCTTATGCTTTTCTGATCTGGTTTTTAGAGTTTTATGGTAAAACTACCCATTATTTACCTTATATTACTGACGGTAATGATGACAGCTCTTGTGACATTATTTTTGATGCGCCTGATTATCGTCGAAATAATCGCATTTATTATGTTGTTCATTCAAAATGGAATCAGCGCAATAAAACCTTTCAGGCTCTTGATAGCAAGGAAGTAGGATATGCTTTGGACAATTTTCGCACTATTATGCGAGGCTATAAAAAGCCAACAAAAAATGATAGCTTTAATAAAAAATTATTAGAGTTACAAGCTCATATTGAAAAAAATGGGCAAGTAAAATTTATTTTTTTATCTTTGTGTCAAGAAAATGCCAGTCTTGCTGATAATATTGCCAGCTTTAAAGAAGAATTTAAACCAGTTGGACTAGAATTTATTGATATTAATCGTATTAAGCGTGATTACATTGAACGTAAATACAAACAAATCACGCCAGATAATCCATTAGAATATACCTATGATCCCGAAGAAACCTCCGTCACTTTAACTGTTGAACGTCCAAAACATCACAATGGAAATTTTATTAAAATTGATAAACCTTTTGATGCCTATATTTTTTTAGTCAAACCCAAAACCATTTTTAGTTTATTTGAAGAATTTGGTTTTATTAACTCGGAAATTAATCAACAAATAGAAAAAACCCTGATTGATAATCCGTCTTATTTTTGGTACTACAACAATGGCATCACTGCTATTACTGATGATTTATCGGGTATTCAGGCTCGTGCTAAGCAAATTGAATTATCAGGTTTTCAAATCATTAATGGAGCGCAAACCGTTCATGCAATTTATGGCACATACAAAAATGCAACATTTAGAGAACAAAAGAAAATAGATAGAGATGTATATGAGTACAATGTTTATGACTCTCTTTGGAAAAAATCAGCTTAAATAAGGCTAATCTATAAATTAAATGAGTTGCGAATACTTGCCCAAAATCACCACGAGTTGTTGACTCCGCTAACAATCTTAATAGATAGATTGAACATAACATATCTTCAAACTGGGTTTTATCGTTGAAAACGAGATCATACAAGCCTTCTTCTTGATGAGATAAAAACAACAATTCCTTAAATTCCTTATTATTTCCTTTCATTAAGTTATGACTATTTTTAAGTACAGTCGCTGGTTGTTGTAATTCATAAGCTAAATAAGCATAAGCGAACACAAAATTAGGTATAAATTCAATACCGCCTATTAATAAAAAGGTGAAAGAATTAGTTGAAAAAGGTAAATCAACTATTTTGTTAGAAATTTTTCAGTTTATAGATGAAAAAATGACAGAATTTCTTGAAAAGCCAGAAAATAAAGAAAAATGGATGACTGAAAGCTATTATGACAAAATACAAAAACATTTTGGAATTGTAAGATGACATTTTGGTTGGTACACCTGATTATCTGATTGCCAAACGATCAGAACGGGGAAAAAATGTTTTAGGCTTTCCGCTCCTTTTAGTTAGTCGTTGAGGCAAAACAAAATGATTTTACCAAAGGCGAAGTATTCAGTGCGGTTTGTTAAATAAGCAAGCGTAGGGTGCCTACTCCGCACAAATGAAGCTCAATGTGGATAAATCAGACGTGACAAGACGGTGCGTAGGACGCACCCTACAATCCAGGCTACGCTCGCTTGTATGCTTTTTTTATCTCGGCGTTTTGTCCAATTCATCAAGACAAAATTGCCAAATGGCTAAGGCTTGTAGAATGGTACTTTTACCGCTGTTGTTGCGCCCTACCAGTAAGTCAAAATGAGAAAATGAATAGGTTTGTTCAGAAATATTTTTAAAATTGTGTAGTGTCAACTGGGTAATCATACCGTCACCTCAAAAGAAAATTAAAACGGCACATCATCCAAAGAAAAATCATCTAAAGACAATTCATCTTCAAAAAACGGCTCAATTTCTACTTCTCCCCCACAAAGCACCCCCCGCAACAATTCCCTAAAATTTTCATTCAATTGTTTTTCTAACACTGAGCGCCAATTTGAGCCCGTCTGTGTATTTTTTCCCACAAGAAATCCATTTTTCCAATAGGATCGTCTGATTTCTAAGCCTTGTAAGAATTTTTTGCGATGTATGCCGCGTGGTGTCTTAAATTGCTCTATACCACATTGCGCTATCAACAGGGCATAAGGATGTTCCATTTCTTCACGATCCACCCAAACATGCACGCCCCCCTCTTGGGCAAAATAAAGCACCGCTCCCGCTCCCATAATCTGAACTTCTAAGCCTACTAATCTATCCCCTGAGCGTTTGGGCGTGGTCAAATCGTTGGTATAAATGTATTTTTCTCCTCGTATCCAGACGGCGTGTTCTGTGAGCACCCAAGCACGTTTTTTGATAAATCGATTGAATATATCATATATATTATTTAAATACTCGGCTCCACCGTAGAGATTGAACATACACACGCCCATCTCTGGTTGCACAATATCTAAGATTTGTAGTTGCCATGTCTCATGCGCCTTTTGCCAATCGTGCAAGGCTTTAGTGAGTCCATCCACCGTCGTATTGATGCCGACAAAGGCTAAAGAGCAATCAATTTCAATATTTTCAATCTGTTGCAATAGGCTCTTCCCCTCTTCCAAGCATTTATGCAATAGACCATATTCATGTCCCCTTTGAGGCGCTTGCCAAAATTTTTCTCCCAGACGACGGCGCTCGCGTTCTAACAGGTCCCATTTACTCCATAATTGGTTCATGGCAGGACCCTCATTAATTTGTTGTGCTAAACGACGATTGCTCGTGATTGTGCTTGTCAATTCTCGTAAAGTCCATTTACTGTCAACCAAATTTTGATCAGCGTGGGCTTTTTGGGTGTATATTGTTGTTTTAAATGCGAGCCCGCTCTCGCCTTTGCTCACGGTGATTTTGATTGAGGCTGAAAACGGATAACGGTTTAAAGTCGTTGCCAGCGGAATGACAATTTCTTCATGTAAACAGCGTTGTAACTGGCGTGCCCCATAATGGCTATCGCTGCTGAGATGCGCTAGATATTCATAAACTTGATCTTCAACTTGTAAAGTCACATTACGTGTTCGCAAGCCATCCCGCGCGATGACTTTTTTGATTTCGCGGCGCACGATGGGTTGCAAGACGCTTAAATCTAGTGCATTAAAGGGTATCACTTGATCTAGGCGATTAAATAATTCTGGACGAAAAAATTGTTGTACAGCATGTAGATAGTGCTGATGCAGGGCTTGAGGATTGCGAGATCGATCATGGAAACCCGGGCTACGTTGGCGGCTGACGCCTGCACCGATATTGGATGTCATAATAATGACACTGCTGCAAAAATCGGCAACTTGCCCCCGCGCATCGGTTAGGCGCCCTTCACCCATGACTTGTAGTAATAAATCATAAAATGTAAAATGGGCTTTTTCCAATTCATCAAATAAAACCACAGAAAACGGTTGTTGTCTCACTTTATCAGTCAACAAGCCTTGCCCTTTCGCTGAGACGTCGCCTGTCAAACGCAAAACGGCGACTTCGTCAGAAAATTCACTCATGTCAAAACGGATCAAGCGTTCGGTGTCGCTAAACATAAATTCTGTAAGTGCTTTAGCTAATTCCGTTTTGCCAACGCCGGTGGGTCCTACAAATAATAGGGAGGCGATAGGTTTACCTGGACGAGTCAGGCGCGTTTTGACGGAGGCTAATAAATTAACGACAATATCAATGGCAGCGTCTTGTCCAAACAGGCGCGATTGAAAAAATGTCCGTGTTTCATCAAGATTTAAGTGGGTGCGACTTTCTACTAAAAAACGCGGCATCCCAGATTCTTCGCAAAACCGCTTCACCACCGCTTCACGATCTAATCCGGTTTTTTTTATATCTTCTTGATTTAAAATGGATTCTAAAAAGTTGATTGTTTTGCCCGGAAAACCCGAATAAAGCGCATAACGATGTTGCAAGCGTAGCGTTTCTTCAATGGCTGGCTTGACTTTTGGGTGAGAGAGGCGCAGACGGCGGCCTACAATATCGGCTTGTTGGGCGACGGGTGGGGGCTCGACACGTAGCACTTGAAATAAGCTGGTATAACCGGGTGCCCGTGTCTCAATGGTGGCGAATTCTTCATCGGAGCATTCGGTGATCATGCGTACACTGCCCAAAGCCAAATGTTCGCGCATAAATTCAGCCATGCTGATGGGATTACCGACATAAGCACCGACTTCAAACAGTTGAGCCAGATTACGGACGTAGAGTATATCCCCTCGCTGTCTGAGTTCTTCTAAAACTTGCCCCAGGGACTCTTCCCAGCCGGTTTCAACGGTGAGTTTTTGTAACATACGCGCAGCCGTGGTTTCCCAAAATTTCACAGAGCCGAGCCCTCGCCGCGCTCTGATGCGATATATTTCTTCTACCAATGCCGTTTTTCCAACACCAGCGCGTCCAACTAATAATACATTGCGACTATATTTGCCTGTCAAAGCGCGTATAATTTGATCAAGTTCAGTCTCGCGCCCAAAACAGCGACAATTTATCATGTGCTTTAATGGCTGTGCCATCTCCGGCAACCATTGCCGTTCTTGTCCATTATCGAGATTTGCAAGCTCAGATAGATTTTGAAAACGTGTTTCTATAAGATGTTGTTCAGCCTTTATTTTTTTAAACCATTGCGTCGTGATTAAAGATCGCACATCGGTTAAACGCTTTTTACGGGCAAACTCTAGTTCAATGGCGCGTTGTAATACTGTCACAAGTTCATCGCGGGTATCAGCATAAGCCTCTATGCCCAGGGCGGGCACTAAACCTAAGTAGGATTGATTGGGCACTTGAGCATAAAAATAGTCAAATGCGAGTGTCAATTCTGGATATAAGGAACGTTTGCGAACGCTTTCAAGGGAAACGCTTAATTGCGAACTCAGTAGTGATAACTGAGGGGCATGTCGGAGCATTTCCAAATACTCTCCCTGCTTAAGATAACCTTCTTCTAAGCGATGAATGAAATCTTGTGCAAGCGTACTCTGGGATTCATTAGCTGTGATGCTTTCTGGCATAAGCAGGGGAGAGACGAGACTAATTTGTTCAGAAAATGCCAAGCGGATAGTCCAAATTGGGAGAGAGAATGTGTTTGCCATGAGAGAGTAATAAATTTATTTGCCTTGAATTCGGTTTTTAATTATATTAGAAGTTAAGGGCAACCACAAGGGATTGCCCCTACGAGAAATCACGGTCCATGTAGGGGCAATCCTTTATGGTTGCCCGACACGATATGGCATTGCTTTTTTAGGGGGGGGTACTTATTATTATTGATAATATTAGGACTTACGCACTGAGTACAACGGATTACTCCGCGAAGCGGAGTTACACTCATTATTAAAATTTATTTGCCTTGAATTCGGTTTTTTATTTATGAGGATATTAAACGCAATGTATAAATTAAGATTTGATGAAGACGAAAAAGGGCACAACGCGGCAACACATTAGTAAAGGAATGGCGGCTAAGAGTATTATCTTGGATTGAAACCTTGAATCGCGGATTTTACGGATGACACGGATTTCGCGGATTTAAAGTCAAAAGAAAAATAAAAGCAACTGTAGAGTGCGTCCGACGCATCCTCTTTCCACGCACCGTTAATCTACACCGACATCAAAAAGTTATAAATTTCAATAAGTTGGGGTTGGTTAGCTCCGCTCTACCCACCCTACAATATCTCTACAATATCTCTTAACTTAATGGCAGTGAGCCAAGGCGTAGTTGTAGCTTTTTTGATAGTTTTCGGCTATTTCAAAAGCGGAAAAAGTAAAATGGGCTTGGAAAGCGGAGACGACTTTATCGGTCGCATTTTTGGCTAAGACTTCTACGGCGTCGCCGCCTAATAGGGCGTTAATGCCCGTTTCAATGTGAACTTAATTATATATCATCTTTGTCGTTTTTTTTAGAGCGTGGGAACAAAAAAAGCCAATTCTCACAAATGGAGGTAATAATGATACATCGTGCGTGTTTATCAAATCTTCAGGCCACTTTAAACCCTTGAATCGCGGATTTTACGGATGACACGGATGACACGGATTAAAAACCTAAAAACACTCATTATCTTCTAATCAATCCTTTGACTTGTAAAATCCGCGAGTCAAGGGTTTTTAATGGTATGGTAATTAGATCACCAACAGCACAGATATCATCAATATGAAAATAACAATACCAATCAGCCCAGTTAGCGCGGCAGAACGTGGCAGAGTTTGCCAATGTCGCCAGAGATATTGTGCTACCAGCAAAATGGACAATAATAAGCCTATAATGCCACCGCTGTTGCCCGCACCATATTGACCTAGAAAACTTATGTTGAGGGAATCAAAAATAACCACTGGTATCCACCAGATTGCCCAACCCACCCCAATAAGCCCAAATTTCATGGCAAGGTGAGACATGGTTTGCCTGTGTCGCCAGAGATCTTGCCCTACCAGTAAAATATAAAGTAAACAAGCCACTACAATGACACTATCTAAAATTACACCATGCCTAATCTGAAAAAAGTTCCTTGAAATAAACTCAAAAGCAAATGGCAATATAAATCCCAAACCCAGCAGTGCCAGCCCAAGTTTAACCCCAATCTCTTGTTGATTTTTTTTTTGCATTTTCTACCGTTTGTTGTTGAGCTTGTCAAAATGACGACAAATTGACTTTCCGCCGTCGTTTCATTTAATGATATTATATCATCAGGCCAAAAAATTTTTTTGGCCTTTTCTCGTTCCGTTGCTCCGCAAAGGAATGCCTGACTGGACAGATGTCCTGCAAACCAATCATTCAAAAAACAAAACCAATGTCAAACCGCATCCGTGAAATACCCTATAACTACACCTCTTTTTCTGATCGTGAAATCGTCATACGCCTATTAGGCGAAGCCCAATGGCAGATTTTAAATGAGCTACGTGGACAACGCCGCACTGGGCGCTCGGCACGAATGTTATTTGAAGTCTTAGGCGACATC
>JALXAQ010000052.1 GCA_026991885.1 Thiotrichaceae bacterium | reverse complement strand
AGTGTTTTGACTTATCCCTACTAAAAAGTAATCCCTGTAGTTAGTGTTTTGACTTATCCCTACTAAAAAGTAATCCCTGTAGTTAGTGTTTTGACTTATCCCTTCTAAAAAGTAATCCCTGTAGTTATTAAGTAAATGAAAGCGCAATTAGAAAATGGACATATCATTGAATATCATCCCCAAATGATCGGAGAAGGTACAATGAAACAAGTTTATTTTTCAAAAGATAAAGAGTTCGTCCTTTGTTTTTATAAAACTAAAACAGATGCTTTCCGTCGCCTACAAAAAATTATCAACGAATTTAATCCAACTCGCAAAGATTATTGGAATAGCCTATTTTGTTGGCCAACAAATATAATCATCAAACCAAAACTCGGCGTGATGATGCCGCTTTATCCAACTAATTACATTTTTAGCACCGGGCGCTGGAAGGGAAAAGAAAAAAAAAGCCGTTGGTTTATCAGCCCAAAATTGCGGCAATATTTGCCAAAAGAGGAACAAGCATCTTGGATTAATTATTTTAAGATTTGTATCCTATTAGCACGCGCCGTCAATCGTTTACACTTAGCCGGATTAGCCCATTCTGACTTATCCGATAACAATGTATTAATCGATCCCAGCGCCGGCAAAATGATTATTATTGATATTGACTCACTCGTTGTGCCCCAGATATTTCCACCCCATGTCGATGGCACACCGGGTTATATTGCCCCCGAAGTCCTTGCCAAACATCCTCAATTGCCCAATATTCGCACCGATCAACATGCCTTAGCAGTATTGATTTATGAATATTTACTCAAACGTCATCCCTTGCGAGGACCAAAAATTCATTCCACTCATTCAGCAGAAGAAGATGAACAATTGAGTATGGGAGAAAAAGCCTTATTTATTGAACATCCCCAAGATAATTCAAATCATCCCAAAGAAGGGCTCAAAGTGCCCGTGACGGCGCTTGGTTCAACATTGACCAAACTATTTTATAAAGCCTTTGTCACCGGATTGCATTCACCAGATGAACGCCCAACAGCCTATCAATGGGAAAAAAGTTTGACTAAAACTTGGAATATGTTACATCCTTGCCCTAATCCAACTTGTTCGCATCAATGGTTTATCGTGATACCAGAACAAAAACAGATACGCTGTCCGTTTTGTCAAACCCCCATCAAGACAGCTTTTCCTCTATTAACAATACGCTCTCGACAATGGCAAGAAAGTGTGCAAATGGTTGTTTATGAAGGACAAAGCCTATTTAAATGGCATGTATTTGACAATATTTTTCCCGGACCAGATGCCGATAGAAGACCTCAAGCCTATTGTGCATTTTATCAAGGAAAATGGTTATTGATAAATCAAGCCTTAAACTCACTGATTTCGCCTAATGGTCATCGGGTTGAAATTAATCAAGCCGTGGAATTAAAGGAGGGAGCACAAATAAGTCTTTCTCAAGAAGCGCATGGTTGTATTATTGAAGTTCATGGCGTAGGGTATTTCAATAAGTTGGTGGATTTCGCTCAACCTTAGACACCTTCAAATGGTTTGACATGTATCAATGTATTTGATAACATCCTCCAGCCTGTTATAAAAGAGAAAGGAAGATAAGATGAAAAAAATTTTTTTAATTGTATTTATGTTTGGACTTCTTGGCATCGGAAGCGTGTATGCTCAAGAATTCACCTTGAAAAGCAAGGATTTAAGCGGACAATTGACGGAGAATCAGGTGTTTTCGGGGTTTGGCTGTCATGGAAAGAACATTTCACCCTCTCTCAAATGGATTAACGCACCCAAAAACACAAAAAGCTTTGCAGTCACTGTATATGATCCTGATGCCCCGACAGGCAGCGGATGGTGGCATTGGATTATTTTTAACATCTCCCATAATATCAATGAGCTTAAGGCAGATGCGGGGAATCCACAACAAGGTTTGGCACCAAAAGGTAGCATCCAAAGTGTAACGGACTTTGGAAAGCCTGAATTTGGTGGCGCTTGTCCTCCAAAAGGGGACAAACCTCATCGGTACATATTCACGGTATATGCTCTTAATGTGGCAAACTTGGATTTAGACGAAAGGGCGCAACCGGCAATGGTTGGATTTTTCATCAATCAGCATACGATAGCAAAATCGTCTCTTATTGCCTATTACGGGCGTTAATAAGACATCTACTTTGTCACACACATTAAATAAAATCTGACAAAGTAGAATTAGGCTTTCACCGCTAAAAAAATGCCAGTACCAATCATTGCACTACCTCATTGATCTTGATACCACAGCAAATACACTTGGGGATAGCAGCGAGAACAAGCATTGTTGCAAATAATGTAGCAATAGAGATAAATGTCATTTATTTTTTTAGTCGCATGGCAATGGCGCGTGAAATGTATTAGTTTTGATTAGGCTGGCACTGCGTTGGATAAAACCGGCACCGGTGCCCTCGCCTGACATTAAGCCACAGGAACATCGGATTGCGACAATCGCCCTTCATTTGCTCTACTTATTTATGCTTATTGTGCCAATAACAGGCTATATGCTTTCAAACATACATGGTTATTCCGTTCAATTCTACGGATTACCGCTGCCGGAGCAAAGGGCAACCACAAGGGATTGCCCCTACAATAGACTTGTCCGTCAATAAAAAATAAAATCATCAAAACCAGACCGGTTGAAAAGAAAACCTGCCAAGTCAAAGTCACAAGCTCACTCGGGTTTTGATTTTGACCTGGCAGGTTTGGGTTTAACCTGCCAGGTCTGGTTTTGACTTGTAGGTCTTATTTTGGGACTTAACTTAATGGCATTGATTCAACAAGAGTAATAGATAAAGTCAAAACCAATAAATAAACAAATAAGCAAGCCCTGCAAGAACAATTATTATTAATGATTTAATGCTACACCCAACGTCTCACTTTTTGTTTATAGCTAAGGTATTCTTGTCCAAAGACTTTTTCCAAGACTTGTTCTTCAGGTTTGATCTGCTGGAACGTGACAACCCAGATAAATAGCAAGGGTAGTAATAGGGGTGACAGACTGCCCAAATAAATAGCCCAACCCACAAGCAATAAAAATAGACTCAAATACATGGGATTGCGTGAAACGTAATACACGCCAGTCATTACCAGCGTGCTTGCTTTTTCAGGGTGGTGTGGATTAGCTGTTGTCCTAAAGCGGATAAACTGCCAGAATGCGCCCATAGCGGGTATGAACGACAAGGCAATCACTGCCCAACCGGCTTGATTCCACGGTAGGCTAATCCACACATTAATCGGAAAATAGCGGTTTAGCAGCCACATAAAGCCGGCCAACAAAAACATGTAAACGGGTGGTGGTATTTTTAATTTAAGCATCACTCAAATCCTATTTTTTTAACGACGTTTCTAATAAACGCCAAATAACCATCAGATTAAACAACATAAACCATGGCACGATGAGACTGGGCGCAATAACCATTGGAAATTCAAACAGAGCTTGCGCGGTCGGTTCGCGGGTGAAAATTTGTATGGGTCCGGGCAATCCCATTTGTAATAACGGTGCTGCTGGTAAAGCAATGATACTGGCACCCATTAAATGCCAAATCAACAATGCACGATGACTTAGAGAACTTCGATAAGCAATTGTGCCGACCAAAAGAGCCGATAAACCAAATAGCATATCTGGGATACCAATGAAATAGGCAAAATATTCGGGAAATTCTCCCCCAATCGCTTTAAGGATCGAGCCAATAGCCAGAATGCGTAGTGCATGTAAATAGATCAACTGATGCGGTGGCGTGTGATCCACAAGAGTACGTAAAGCCGCTCTGAGCGATGGAAATAGCAAAACGCTACTGATTGTCAAAATGATGGGTACCAGAGGTAACCAAAGCCCCGGTAAGAGCGACAAAAAATCGGTTGAAGTATAGAATCCTTTGAGTGCCAAACTGGCACTTATCATGCCCCATAAAACGAGAACACCTAATAAGACATAAATTGATCGCGCCTCACTGGCTGTGAGAAGTGAGCGTTTCTTTAAACGGTGTGTAACGATTATGACAAAGGAAACAATGGCAATCACTAATAGTGGTAGAGTCGTTAATTTCATATTTGAATTGGTTAAGTTTGTTGTTTTGTTTTTGATAATATGTGTATATACACTCTATTCAGAATAAAAATTATAATGTCGTTATCTTGAATTTTCAAGTCATTTTTTGACTAAACGCCCATCTTTTTATAAAAAGTTATAAAATAACAATCAGTTATATTTTTATTTTGGTGAGTTCATCAGCTTAGTTACCGCCTCCAAAGAGGTGTGCAAGGTTTCCCACTGTTCAGTTCCCAAAACACAAGCCAAATGAGTCTGCGCCTTTTCCCAGAGAGGGAAGGCTTCATCAAGGGCATTGCGCCCATTATCAGTCAAAGCAATATTCTTGAGACGGCGATCTTGACCGGGGAAAGTTTTAATAAGTCCATCACGTTCCAAGGGTTTTAGATTGCGCGTGAGCGTGGTCCGATCCATTAGCATGATATCAGCCAGTCGCTTCATCGTCGCCGAATCTAAAAGAAATAATGCCGTCATTAAAGAAAATTGTGTGGGAGTCAAACCACTGGGTTGCAAATACTCCGTGTAGATTTTGGTGACCATTCTGGACGTTTGACGCAACTTGTTCAGGGCACAGTTTTCTGCAACAGATACAAAATTGTTCATTGTCTTTGGAAATCGCGCTTAAGATTGGTGTTGTGTATATACACTTTTTTGGGTGAGCTTGTCAAGCAGATTGTTAGGCTTCCCTCCAAAAATGTTTGACATGTTAGGATATATTTGATAATTTATTCCTCCAAGTGAGGCTAGGGATGACGTCCCCGAAAAACCGAAATCATCTGGCGGTCTGCCTCACTTTTCTTTAGCCAGATTATACTACCGATGAGGTATATTTATGACCAAACGAAACGAAGTAACTTCGCTGTGCGAGATCAAAGCCGTTTATTATGGGCAAGTCGAGTTAATACCCGGCATTGTTTGTGATGGTTATGTCTTGGATGATGATACCGCAGTGATGAGTGAGCGTGGGACTGCGGAGTTGTTAGGAATGAACCAAATGGCTTTAAATCGCATGAAGACTAACTGGCCTCCAAAAACGCTTAAACCGTTTATTGATGAGGGTTTGAGCGTGAAGACTAACTCAGTAAAAGTGGTGGCTGAAAATAGTCCTCATAAAGGGAGAAATATTGTTGTTTATGACAGCAATATTATTGAAAACCTCATTCGAGGTTATTCTTTAGCTTTGGCCTCTCATTCATTAAAAACAAACCAAAGGCATATGGCTTTACCTGCACCGCTGGTGATGACATTGCCATCAAAAAAGACATCACCCAATTCCTTAATGTACCTGAAAGCACCCTCAATAGTTTCCTTAGAAAACACAAAAACGACATCCAACCTATTCGACTCAATTCATAGCTTAGTTCGTTTTCATCACCAAATCAGTTTAGAAACACTCTTCAACGGCATTTTACAAGCTAAACCGGGTACGATGGTTAAGTTATATGATTTAGAACAGCTTGGAAAAGAAATGCCTTTTAACGTCAATTCATTAAACGCACAAATTGCCTAACAAAATGCGGAGGCGGACATGCTACCGTGCGCCGCTGAGCTTGGTGTTAGGGCAAAAAAGAAAAGGAACACTCGTAATATATGAAACAGGTATCAACAACTGCACTCTCAAAATCTCTTGGCATAACCACTAAGGAATTATTTTCTCAGCTCATGGAGCTTGGTTTTATAAAGAAGGAAAATAATTCATGGGCTCTGACGGCAGAGGGAGAAAAAAAAGGTGGAGCGTATAAAGAATCAAAGCAATATGGCAAATACATTGTTTGGCCTGAAAATCTCGTTCTTAATATACCGCAACAATCATCACAAAGTGTAAAACTCATTACTGCAACTGCTATTGGTCGTCACTTTGAGGTATCCGCAAATCAAATCAATTTCATTTTATCTGAGCTTGGCTGGCTCAATAAATGCCTGAAAGGCTGGATCGTAACGGAGCAAGGTAAAAAGCAAGGTGGTGTTCAAGCAGAGGATAACAAATCCGGCATTCGATTTGTCCGGTGGCCAGAATCAATTACGGAGTCAAAGTCACTCAATGAAACCATTGGCGACGTCAAAGGAACTGAAGGAGCATTGATTTCAAAAAAACAAGGCCAAAATGAACCAGTCGGCTTTCGAGAGAAATTTGAAGCCAAACACAGAAGTGCAGATGGTCATTTTGTTAGATCAAAAGCAGAAATGCTTATTGATAACTGGTTGTATATGGCAGAAATCGTACATGCTTATGAAAGAAAATTACCAATAGAAGAAGATGTGTATTCCGATTTTTATATTCCTACTGGTAAGGTATACATTGAGTATTGGGGTTATGAGAATGATTCAAAATACCTGGCAAGGAAGCAGAAAAAAATAGAACTATACAAGAAATACGGATTCAACTTAATCGAACTGCAAGATAAAGAAGTTCAAAATTTAGATGACATCCTTCCAAGGTTGTTACTCAAGTATGGCGTTCAAGCGTATTGATGGCCCTAACAATCACATAGACTCGGACAAGTGCCGCTCGTTCATCGCTCTGCTTTTTGCTGCCAGTGATGTGAGGCGTTATGTGAAAAAAGAGAGAACGTAGAATGGATTTTTTACCAATCATAAGCCAAGTAGTCGGTGCTCTGTGGTATTTCATACCCTTAGCAATTCTTGCTGCGATTATTAAATCACCTTGGTTTAAAGGATTAATGGGTGAGTTTATCGTCAATCTTTCTGCAAAATGGTTGCTTGATAAAAAACAATATCACCTTATAAAAAATGTAACACTGCCAAGTGAGGACGGAACTACCCAAATTGACCACATTATTATTTCAATATTCGGCGTATTCGTGGTTGAGACGAAAAATATGAAAGGCTGGATATTTGGCAACCCCAAACAACGAACATGGACTCAGAAAATATACAAGCATTCAAGTAAGTTCCAAAATCCATTGCATCAGAACTATAAGCATGTGAAAACTCTAGAGTCATTGTTGGGGCTAAATGAGAAACAAATACATTCCGTAGTAGTTTTTGTCGGTGACAGCACATTCAAAACAGAAATGCCTGAAAATGTTACGTATGGCGTAGGCTATGCCAAGTACATTAAATCTAAGAGAGAGCCCGTTTTAACTGAATATGAAGTAAATGAAATTACAAGAACAATTGAATCAAGAAGACTTGCACCATCCTTTCAAACAAATAGCGAACATGTTAAGCATGTAAGAAATATTGTTGCAGAAAAAGAAAAGCACAATATACCAAATTGCCCGAGATGTGGCGGCTCAATGGTCTTGAGGGAAACCAAGAGAGGTCAAAATATCGGTAAAAAGTTTTGGGGTTGTACAAGGTTTCCTCAATGTAGAGGAATAGCGAATATCACATAACAATCACATACACTCGGACAGTAAAAAGCGCCGCTCGTTCCTTACTCTGCTTTTTGCTGCCGGTGATGTGAGGCGTTATGCCTCAAAGGAGATGTTCCGGTGGACAAAATAGATTACAAAAAAGAATTGAACCCTGTGACCTGCAAAGCTTCAGAAGTTCTGAAATACAAAACAGGTTATTGCTATGCCAAAAGCCATGGTCTTAATGCCGTATATTTACCAGATATTGGATGGTATCGCCTCGATGCCAGAGGAAACAAAGACGGAATTGAGGCAAAATTCACACCTCCAATAGAAAAACTGGCATTTTCAATCCTTTTTGAAGGTGAAGCCGATGTGACTTCGTTTCCAGAAATCTGGTCAGCGCCGTTACCTGAAGTCATAAGGGTGCTTGCTAATAGCTTTCAGGAAGTGGCGGAAAATCTGCCAGATGTTGAAATAACCAAGAGCCTACAATAGTGTTCACTTTCGATGTGATTATAATTGGTGCAGGCGCTGCGGGTCTGATGTGCGCTATTGAAGCGGGTAAGCGTGGACGCAAGGTGCTGCTTTTGGAACACACGCGCAAGCCAGGCAATAAAATTCTAATGGCTGGT
Organism: Thiotrichaceae bacterium; assembly: GCA_026991885.1. Classification (GTDB taxonomy): domain Bacteria; phylum Pseudomonadota; class Gammaproteobacteria; order Beggiatoales; family Beggiatoaceae; genus Thiomargarita. Next base: position 17,816 of record JALXAQ010000052.1, on the reverse strand, counting down.
GGTGGCCGTTGTAACTTCACGAATATGAATATTGATGCCAGCAATTTCATTTCTCATAATCCACATTTCTGCAAATCGGCATTAAGCCGTTATACGCAGTGGGATTTTATTGCTATGGTCAATGATCACAATATTCCTTATCACGAACGTGACCATGGTCAACTTTTTTGCAATGATAGCTCAAAAAATATTTTGGATATGCTGCGATCTCAATGTGAAGCTGTTGAAATACGTGTTAAGACATCAGTCACAAAAGTAGCGACTATTATAGGGGGGTTCTCAGTGCATGGGGAGAGCCAGATATGGAAGTGTGAGTCCCTAGTCATTGCCACTGGTGGCTTGTCTATTCCGACGGCGGGTGCGACACCGTTTGGCTATCAGATTGCTGAGCAATTCGGTATAAAAGTATGGGCACCGTCAGCAGGGTTAGTGCCATTTACCTTAAAACCCGAAGAACGCATGGCTCCATTATCAGGTATATCAGTGGAAGTCACAGTGAGCTGCAATGGGCAAAGTTTTCGTGAAAACATTCTTTTCACACACCGAGGATTAAGTGGGCCTGCTATTTTGCAAATTTCTAATTATTGGTATTCAGGTCAAAACGTGTGTATTAACTGGTTAGCCGACAGGGAACTAGATAAATTAATGATTGCAAGGGCTAAAAGTCATCCTAAACAACACCTTAAAAATCTTATTGGGAGTCTATTGCCACAGAGATTAGTAGCACTTTTAATAGATGAAAATCTGGCAGAAAAACCGTTAAACCAACTCACTCATTCTCAGATAAAGAATATTACGCTAACGCTAAAGTCATGGCACATAAAACCTGCTGGTACTGAAGGGTATAGAACAGCGGAAGTCACACAAGGAGGTGTTGATTGTGATAGTCTTTCATCGAAGACAATGGAAACTAAAACACAAATAGGACTTTATTTTATTGGAGAGGTAGTTGATGTGACTGGTTGGTTAGGGGGTTATAATTTGCAGTGGGCTTGGTCCTCTGGATGGTGCGCTGGTCAATATGTGTAAGTAGCGGGCTCCCATAAAAAAGGTTTGACATGTTAGAATATATTTGATAGCTTTGTTGTGCTCGTTCGGCTAGGGATGTCGACCCCGAAACACCGAAATCATCTGGCGGTCTGCCGAACGATCATTCAGCCAGCTAGCTAGGGATGTGCACCCCGAAAAGCCGAATTCGTCTGGCGGCCTGCCTTACTTTCCATTAACCAGACTTTATTTACTACGACAGACGAGGTATATTGTATGACTTCACTACAAGCCGTCTATTATGGACAAGTCGAGTTGATACCCGGCATTGTTTGTGATGGTTACGTGCTCAATGATGATACCGCAGTGATGAGTGAAAGAGGAACTGCGGACTTGTTGGGAATACATCATAAGTCTTTACAGAGCATGGCGGTTAACTGGCCTCCAAAACAACTTAAGCCGTTCATTGATAAGAGTTTTAGCATGGCGGTTAACCGGGTAAAAGTCGTTGCTAAAAACAGTCCCTATCAAGGCAGAGAAATAATCATTTATGACTCATTGGCAATTGAAAATTTAATTCGTTCTTATGTTTTGGCTTATGCTAATAATAAATTACGCAAAAATCAAAGGCATATTGGTGAACAATGTGCCATATTACTAACGAGCTTAGTAAGAACTGCACTTGACACCGCCATTAAACAAGCCTGCGGACTCTCTCCCAATATACAACAAACCGCCCAAAAAAACTACATAGATGCCGTCAAACTCATCAAAGAGTTTGGCTTTACCTGCACCGCTGGTGATGACATTGCCATCAAAAAAGACATCACCCAATTCCTTAATGTACCTGAAAGCACCCTCAATAGTTTTCTCAGAAAACACAAAAACGACATCCAACCTATTCGACTCAATTCGACAACTATTCGTTCTTTTGGTGGCAAGGCATCGAGGATGAATGGTTATCAGCTTGATGATGTCACAAAAATCGCTTTGGGAATGGACTCAGTGATTGGTATTGAACTCAAAAAGCAAGTTTTTGGGCAAATTGGCTCTTTTGCTAAACCTGAGACCTCAGCGGAAGTTCAATGGCAAAAAGTGTTAGGTGAGGTTTTTGAAGGTTTTGACTTGCATTTTAACTATCCGATTGGTCCCTACAAGGTTGATTTTTTTGTGGCAAAATTGATGTTGGTTTTAGAATGCAACGGCTATTGCCACCGCTACTATGATCCCACACAAGAAAAACAACGGGAAAAGCTAATTACCCGAAAATATAGCTTAGTTCGTTTTCATCACCAAGTCAGTTTAGAAACACTCTTCAACGGCATTTTACAAGCTAAACCGGGTACGATGGTTAAGTTATATGATTTAGAACAGCTTGGAAAAGAAATGCCTTTTAACGTCAATTCATTAAACGCACAAATGGCCTAACAATGCGCGGCACCCGACTACGCTTTGCTAATATTGTTAGGCACGTCCTCCCTCCAAAAAGGTTTGACATGTTAGAATATATTTGATAGCTTTGTTGTGCTCGTTCGGCTAGGGATGTCGACCCCGAAACACCGAAATCATCTGGCGGTCTGCCGAACGATCATTCAGCCAGATTATACTACCGATGAGGTATATTTATGACAGAACGAAAAGCCGTTTATTATGGGCAAGTCGAGTTAATACCCGGCATTGTTTGTGATGGTTATGTCTTGGATGATGATACTGCTGTGATGGGTATAATTGGAACAGCAGAACTTTTATCCGTACACTATAAAGCTTTGCAGAACATTGCGACTAAAGGTATCCCAAAAGTCCTTGAACCCTTTATTGATAAGGGTTTGAACAATGCGACTAAAACGGTTACAGTGGTAGCCCCAAATAGTCATCATAAAGGGCGAGAAATTAATGTTTATGATAGCCTTTTTATCGAATCTTTGATACGAGCTTATGCTTTCGCCCTTGCGAGTGATAAACTCCGCAAGGCACAACATCATATTGGAAAAAGATGTGTTTTTTTAATGGGGTCTCTGGTACGAACCGCATTAGAGGTAGCCATCAAACAAGCCTGCGGACTCTCTCCCAATATACAACAAACCGCCCAAAAAAACTACATAGATGCCGTCAAACTCATCAAAGAGTTTGGTTTTAGCTGCACCGCTGGTGATGACATTGCCATCAAAAAAGACATCACCCAATTCCTTAATGTGCCAGAAAGCACCCTCAATAGTTTTCTCAGAAAACACAAAAGCGATATCCAACCTATTCGACTCAATTCGGCAACCATTCGTTCTTTTGGTGGTAAAGCATCACGCATGAAACGAAGTAACGGAGCTTCGCTACGATCATGGTTATCACTTGGATGATGTCACAAAAATCGCTTTGGGGATGGATTCTGTCATTGGCATTGAACTCAAAAAGCAAGTTTTTGGGCAAATTGGCTCTTTTGCTAAACCAGCAACGAAGTAACGAAGTAAACATCAGCGGAAGTTCAATGGCAAAAAGTGTTTTAACGTCAATTCATTAAAGGCACAAATGGCCTAACAATGTATTTGAGGTTTTCTATGGAGTAGCTATTGAACGTATGCAGTGTAAACCATTGGGTTCAGCATAGCTAACCTGCTGGTTATCAATTCTTATCACCCCCTTCAGTTCTTCTATCTCCATTTCCTCTACTTTTAAGTCAATCACTTCAAGAAGGTTTTGTAGGGCAAGCCCTATTTCTGTCTGTTTTTCGGAATCTAAACCAAGTGCTTTCCAGCTATTGAGGGCGTGTTCTTCTCCGGCTTTTCCTAGTGTGAAGAAATGTTCAACAAGAGCATCATATAGCGTACTCTCACCCATTTTCTGCTCAAGAAAGGAGATGATTTCTCTATTTGTCATTTCCATATCTGATGGCAGCCATTCTTTAAGTTGTCTTGGAATAAACGTGATTAATGGCTCTCCATTGACCATCCCATTTATAATGTCTTCCTTGACCATCTGCTCATAGTCTGGCCTGGGATCAGAGTGGGTACGTTTTGATAATTGAATCAGTGCCATCGCTTCACTTCTATGTCCACTTATCCCAAATCCAGACAGGAAATGATCTAAAATATCGTGAACAAAAACCGAGGTGTTAATTTTCTGTCCCGTCTCGCGAGTGCTTGCTATGATTTGAGGATCTCCTATTGTTGCGTCCAATTTCCATCCCCTAGCGCCAAATCCATCATCCCATGATTGTTTGTACGTCACTGGAAGACACACGCCTTGTGAAAGAATTTGAAGAAACTTTGTTGGGTATTGCTGTACATCCTTTAACGAGTTATTGCCTAACGACATGGTTAATCACTCCTATTAAATAACTACTAAATAATTATAAGACTTTTTTGCACAAGATGCTTAAAAATGACAAATCCGTTGGTCTCAGTGGAGACTTTGAAATTTTAATCGGGAGTGGCAAAGGGTGTGGGATTCGTTTGACGGCTGAAGAAGTCCCTCATATTGCGAAAAAACATGCCATTCTCAAGCGTGTCCGTGACCGTTTATTTATTCAAGACCTTGGCTCAAATGTGGGGACCATCCTTGATGATCGTCGTTTGCCTAAAAAAATGTGGGAAGAAATTGTTCAAAAGACAGTTGGCTATAATGAAATTAAATTAGGTCAAACGCCCATTGGTATCAATGCCCAATTATTTAGAGGCCGCCCCCGTGTGGGGATAGAAACAACGGCTTTGTATTATAGAATTTTTGACAAATTGATTTGTAATGGGGCTTATATACGCGCAAAGCCTGGGACGATGACAGCGATTATGGGGCCTGCTGGGTGTGGTAAAAGTACACTACTTGATTTGGTCAATGGATATCGCACGCCCACCAGTGGCAAAGTTTTTGTCATTCAAGATAAAGAGCCTATCAATCTTCATCAAGATTATGCTAAAGTGCGTGAATGGCTCGGTTATTTGCCCCAAGATGATGTGATGATTCCTGAATTGACCGTTTATCAATCTTTAAATTATTGTTTAAGACTCCAATTTATTGGATTAGCCGCCGCAATACGGGAGCATATTATTCGTCAAACTTGTCGCCATTTAGGTTTTGATGATGAGCAACGCTTGAATAAATTTTTAAATACCGTCATAGGCTCCTCAGAATCCGGTATTCGTGGCTTGAGTGGTGGCGAAAGAAAAAGGGCGAATTTGGCACATGAATTGATAGCGATGCCATTGATTTTATTACTCGATGAACCCACCTCGGGTTTGTCATCCGTCGATGCTGATAAAATCGTGAGATTGTTACAAAAGTTGACGCGACTTGATCAATTAACAACAATTGCCACCATACATCAGCCGAGCCGAGATACCTTTGAGCGTTTTGATAGTTTATTATTGATGAATCATGGAGGGACAGTGGCTTATTATGGTCCGAGTCAAGAAGCGACTCATTATTTTGAAGAAGTGACTGGCATTTCTAGTGGAAAACGTAATCCCGCTGAATATTTGTTGGAAATATTAGATAATCCCTATTATAATCAAAAAGTAACTGAGTCATTTGAACAGCATCAATTTCAGTTTATCACACCCCGTCGTCAATAGAAGGGGGTAATATTTATGCCTTTTCGCACAGTTGGTATATCACAATGGATAGTCTTAATACAACGCAATTTCCGAGTGATTTTTGCCGATAAACTCAATCTTTCCTTAATATTTCTTCAAGTTCCCCTGATTGCCATGCTGATTATTGTCGCCTTTTATCATTTTGACCGTGATAAGCAAAACTTCGATGAAGGCGCTAGAATATTATATTATTTTGGCGTAATGAAAGAGCCGTTACAGCAGGCTGATAAAACTATCAATATTGATACTTTGCATAGATATGCTAAGACTATGGCATTAGAAATGAATATTGCGACGCGGCATGATTATATTGAAAAAACGATTAAGCCTTTTTTTGAAAAAAAAAATGTACCACTCCCTGACTTAACATTTACATATATTAAAAAAGAAATACAGTTTATTAGTGACATAGCGAGCATACGACGTGGCAGTGTTTATTTTCTCTTAGTCGCCGCCAGCATTTGGTTTGGTATCATGAGCTCAAGCAAGGAAATTGTCACAGAGTTGCCTCTTTTAAAGAGAGAAAGTCGCTCCTATTTATTTATTTCCCCCTATTTATCGGCAAAATATTTTGTTTTAACAATCATTTTGGGCATACAAACCGGTTTATTGTCCATCATGGTCGTCCCATTGTTGCTAAAATTATCATGGATGGATACGCTATCGATTTGGCTTATATTGTGGACAGCCGCATTTGTCTCAGCCTCAATGGGTTTATTTATCTCAAGTGTCGTGAACAGTTATCGTATGGTGCTCACGCTAGTCCCATTGTTAATGATACCTCAATTATTATTTGGAGGATTATTACGACCGCCCGTTGATTTAGATAATACGACTTGGTCTCATCTCACCAATGCCTTAAGTGCAATCACGATCCAACGCTGGGCATTTGAATCTATATTGACAACCGACGCTTATGCAAAAGGGGGCATTTTGAAATTAGAAGTCAACCCGAAAAGTAGCGGCGAACTGGAACTTTTGCAAGCAAAGAATACCTCATTGGTGAGTTCATTTTTTAAGCAACGACAATGGGGCGATGTTGAAGTTGGCTCATTGTGGCCCCCCTTATTATATTTATTAGGTGCCAGCGTTGTGTTTTTTATAGGCGGCTATTTGGCGTTACGCTGGCGTTTTACTTGATCGGAGTTCAAAAATGATTATGCGTCATCCAATACTACTAACGACACTCATTCTCTACCTTTTTAGCATAGGAACGGCTTATGCGTTCTCACTTGAAGTGGTTGATCAGCTTGATATCAAAGCGATAAAAAGCATCAATCTCAAGCAAACGGATGAAGAATTTCGAGCCGATGTTGTTGTACAATTTAGCACTTCAGCTAAATCAGCCATCAAATTCAGAAAGGCGGACTTTATCATCACCTTTAAAGATGACAAAGACAATGAAGTTTATTTAGGCACGACTCAATCTGAAGAACTTTTTTTTCCTGCGAGTGAAGATGGCAGTGAAAAACTAAAAGAAGAGAATTTAGCCGTTTATGTGGGTAAAAATGATCTGGAGACTATCACTCGATTGATAAAGATCTTTAATCTCATCGGAAATCCTGAATCTGAGTTTACGATGATCTTATCAGGCACGACTCAAGTGGGTACCAAAGCGAGACGGGGTTGGATTTATCAGGGGCGTGTTGAGATAGAAGATTTTAGCTTTCATCCCACTATTCAACGAGAAGTGCTGTTTAAATAGAATCCCAAAATTGCTACAAAATTTATAGTATATTGATAACTGATAACTGATAACTTGCTTTTTCAGCCAAAATTCCTTAGAATTTCGCCCCTTTGACTAAATAATCACATGGAGAATAATTTTATGTACGCTCTGATCCAAACAGGCGGCAAACAATATAAAGTAGCCCAAGGCAATACCCTAAGAATAGAGAAAATCCCTAATGAGATTGGAACGAGCGTGGACTTTAACAAAGTACTGCTAGTGGCAGATGGAGATAATCTCAAAATTGGGGCACCGCTGGTAAACGGTGGAAAAGTCACAGCAACGGTGGAGACTCAAGGGCGCGACAAAAAAGTCAAAATCATCAAATTTAAACGCCGTAAACACCATCGTAAACAAATGGGGCATCGCCAATATTATACTGATGTGAAAATCACCAGTATTATGGCAGATGGCATCGAGCCGGTGGCTGTCTCTTTCGATCCAAAAATTGAAACAACATCAGAAAACAACGTAACTGAGGTAACACAAGATGGCACATAAAAAAGCAGGCGGTAGTACCCGCAACGGGCGCGAATCCGAATCAAAACGCCTTGGCATCAAACGTTATGGAGGTCAAAAAGTATTGGCAGGTAATATTTTAGTACGCCAACGAGGGACAAAATTTCATCCAGGCTTAAATGTCGGTAAAGGCAAAGATGATACGCTATATGCTAAAGCCGAGGGCGTAGTCAAGTTTGAAATAAAAGGCCCTAAAAACCGCAAATTTATTAACGTCATTGCGCCAGCCGCTGCGTAATATATTTTCCAGATGTGAAAAATCCTATTTCTTAAAGACTTAAAGAAATAGGATTTTTTTTGACTTTGGGTTAGCGATATGAACGACAATAACAAAGATCATCTCATCCCCGCCTATCACAAAATGATGACGCGGGTTGAGCAAACACAGAAAACGGCAACGACTAAAAAAAGCTTGCGACAACATATTGAGTCGGCTATCGAGGCTGCTGTTCAACTTGAAGAGCTGACTCGCGAAGAGGCTGAACGCATTGGTGATTATTTACGGCGGGATTTGCACGATGCCGCTGAATTTATTGTTAGCACTCAACGCGCCTTAGCGGATTGGATGCGTTTTGACTTAGCACTGATTGAACAACCTTTGCTCAATATGTTTAGCCTGATGGTTGATCAAACTCAATTAGAATTGGAAAATCTCGCCGAATCGGCACGTTTGGCGACTGAGTGGAATAGTGGCGAAATTATCGGGCTAGGTACTTTGTACTGTGAAAATTGTAATCATGCTTTGCATTTTCATCAACCTGACTATATCCCCGTTTGCCCCAATTGTGGAGCGACTCAGTTTAGGCGGGAATTTGAAACTAATGAGGCAGAATAAATAGCGTCGAATTTGGTAAGTACTGAACCATTCATGGTTCGGTACTAAAAAACTTTTTTTAGGTATTTAAAAATGACAAGCAGAGAAGTTCAACAAACACCACAAGAAAAACAACAACTTTATTTGGAAAAGGTGAATCAATTTTTTGGGCAAGTCAAAAAGTGGCTACCCACTCCTTTTGAAACCGTACAAATTGAAAACAGCCTCCTTGAAGACAAAACGGGAGAATACAAAACGCCAATCTTGTCTATTGTAAAAAAAGATAAACCTGATGATGCCGTGGCAGATTTATTTCCTGAAGGTATCAGTTTTTTAACTGATGATGCTTTGATTGAAATACAGGGTGCTTATGATGAAGAAGAAATTATTTACATGCAGGAAAATAACCGGCGTTATACGGTAAGAAATGGTGAAAAATGTCCAATGTACGAAGGATTTGTACAAGAAGGTTGGTACTGGATAACCGATCTCAATAAAATACGTTTAATCACCAAAGACATATTTGTTGAATTATTGAACAAGGTTTCAGGTAGGAGTCGCTTTGATGAATTTGTCTAATCCACTACCATATACATGGCGAGCTATCATAATAGCAGAAGATGCCTTTAAAATCACCCGAAAAGTGATTGTTCGTTCTCCCAAACATCCTAATGAAGAATGTAGTCGCGCTTTGCAGACTTTTCAAAATAGTTTGCGAAAAGGAACTGTTTATGAAGAAAATAATGCTTTAAGGCTATTGGAGGATGAACGATCTAAACCAAGCGTTGAACGTAGAAAAATAAAAGGTTTATTCATTTTAGATTTATGGGCTAACTTTGAGCGGTTTTTGAGAACTTATTTACAAGAAAAGGGGCTTGCTCTTAAACAACATGTACAACCACCTATTTTGGCAGACGCTTTGTATGAACATTTTCAAACCAATGTGGAAAGATGGGAACCAAGGGATATTTTAGATTTTTTAAAAAAGAGCCTATTCAGCACTGATCCCACACTGCAACAAATGATTGAAGATGCAAAGAGCATTTACACCTATCGTAATTGGGTTGCTCATGCTAATCCCAAAAAAATGAATTCAGGACATGAGCTTAAAACTACTTTTAAGACTCTAAATGATATTATTGAGATTCTTTTGAAAACGTAGCAAAAAAAAATGCCAAAGTTGGCAAATCCAGAAATACCGCATCCTCATATTAACTTTGACGACGGAGATCAACAAGGTTGAGAAAAGTCAGTTTGAAGGGAGAATCGTTGATTACCTTGAAAAGTACGTCTACAACGGGGACTCATAAATGAGAAAAATAGATAAAAATAGGGGACATACCACATTTCATGTTATTCCTTGTCCCTAAATAAACTTTCTAGTTTTAGGAGTCCAAAATTTATTTTGGACGGTTAATGCTAACCCTTTATTAAACCAATAGAACAATACTCTTTTTGTCGGCTTAAATTGAGCCTATAAATATCACCATAACCGACATGAAGTCTAAATACATTTTGCAACGGCATCTCTAATATCCACGTCCAAAAAATACGGATGACTCCGGCATGAGTGACAATCGCAACTTTCTGATAAGGTTTGCCTAATAACTCCTCAATAAAGGCAACAACTCGTTGATACATTTCCATAAAACTTTCACCGGATTCTACCCTAATATTCACAAAATCACTCATCCAACAATTCAATTGTTCTATATCATTCCAATTTTGTAATTCCCAAGTACCGAAATCCATTTCTAATAATCGAGCATCTGTTTGATAAACGACTTCAGTAGGAATCTCTTGAGCCAATTGCGTGCAGCGTGACAATGGACTGCTGATGACGGCATCATATTCTGAGTCTAATTGTTTAAGGATTAAATTCTTTTCAGTCAAAAATGATTGAGCCAATGGCACATCACTTTGTCCATAGCATAAGCCGGTTGCAATATCAGGGGTGGTATGACGCATTAAATGAATTTGCATATTGCCAAGACTCCAAGATAAAACATCACTTCACTCACTTGTTGCGTTGCCCCTAAACAGTCACCCGTATAACCCCCAATGCGTTTATTAAAATAATAGCCTAAATACAATTTAGCAAGATAAGCGATAGGAAAAGCCAATAATAACAAATAATTGGGATAAAAAAGCGAACCCGCCAATAGCATAAAAAGGCTACTGTACAATATTTCTCCTAAACTTAATTGTTTCGCTGCAATGGGTTTGGATTTACTTTTATCAATATCTTGGACATAGTCGTGACTTTGAATCATCAAGGAAGCCATAAATCGGCTCGCAATATGGGCATTGAGATAAGTCACCAATAAAATAGGCAAAGAAAATAAACCAATTTCATACAGCGTTATCCATTTCAAACTCAATAAAACAATAATCCCCACTGTGCCATACGCACCAATACGGCTATCTTTCATAATAGTGAGAATTTGTCCTTTTGTCCAACCACCACCAAAAGCATCACAACTATCAGTCAATCCGTCTTCATGAAATGCGCCGCTGGCATAAATTGTCGCTGCCATAGACAATAAGATACTGACGGATAAAGGTAATAAGGTGTTAAATATAAGTAGAGTCGCTACGCCAATCCCGCCAATTATCGCACCCATCAAGGGAAAATATTTAAGTGATTTATTGAGCGCCTCATCACTATGTTCAATCCATTCTGGGCAAGGAATTCTCGTGTAAAATCGCAATGCGGCCACAAAATGCTGAATTTCAGTTTTTAGCACTGGCTCACACCCGCACTATCAAAGTTCGCCATCTTATTTAGAAAAGTGATGGCGGATTTAATTATCGGATAGGCTACCGCACAACCAGTGCCTTCACCTAAACGCATGCCTAATTGTAACAAGGGCGTCGCGTTTAAATATGCCAACAATAATTTATGCCCCCGTTCATCAGATAAATGACAAAAAATCGCATTTTCCTGAATACTTGGCTGAATCTGTTGAGCGACTAAAAAAGCGGCAGAAGCAATAAATCCATCAATCATCAATAGCATATTTTTCTGATACGCTGCTAACATTGCGCCACATATTTGTGCAATTTCAAATCCGCCAAAAGTCGCTAAAATGTCTTTAGCATCTGTCAAATTGGGATGATTCTTTTGGGCTTGTGTGAGTCGAACTAATTTCTTTTGCAATTGATCATCATTCAATCCGGTACCTCTACCCACGCATTTTGCTAAAGGAATACCACATAATTGGCTCATGATTAGGCTAGCAGATGAGGTATTACCAATGCCCATTTCTCCGAAACCGATAATATTACAACCGCCTTGAAAAACGGATTCGACAATCTCTGCTGATTTTTCAAAACAAAGATTTAATTCAGCCGCCGTCATTGCTTTTTCATGCAAATAATTTTTGGTGCCTTTAGCAATTTTGGCATCAATTAGTTGAGGTTGTGACTGAAAGTCGTAATTGACGCCGGCATCAATAATTTTAAGCGCGATATCATGTTGTTCACAAAAAACATTTATCGCAGCCCCTCCTTGTAAAAAGTTGAGTACCATCTCTGCGGTGACAGCCGAGGGATAAGCACTCACTCCCTCGATACCGTGTGAGCCCGCAAAAACTAAAATAGTCGGATTGGATAATTTTGGATTGAGCGTATTTTGAATGTTGCCAATTTGCAACACTAATTTTTCTAATTCTCCTAGTGCTCCTAACGGTTTTGTTTTGTTGTCAATTTTTTGTTGTAAAGTTGTCATATTTCTCCTTTTAAAACTTGTGGCAAGCCTGCAACAACGAAAAACACGCGATCAGCCAAGCTTGCTAACGCTTGATGTAAACGCCCACTCTCATCCACAAATTGCCGTGATACGGCACCCAAGGGCACTATACCTTGCCCCACTTCATTGCTCACCAAAATTTGTCGTCCCGGCAATTGTGCAATCTGTGTCAATAAAAGTTGCCTTTGGGTTTCCCAACAAACGGCTTCATCAAACAGGCAATTATTTATCCACAGCGTCAAACAATCAACCAATAAACAAGCTTGTGGATGTGCATAAGTTTGTAATGTTTTGGCTAAATATAGTGGCGTTTCAACTGTTTGCCAGTGTGTCGGGCGATCTTGTTGGTGATGTGCGATACGTGCTGCCATTTCCGCGTCACCCGCCGTTGCGGTGGCGATATAAATGACTTCTAAACCGCTTTGCAGAGCCCGTTGTTCAGCAAAACGACTTTTGCCCGAACGCGCACCGCCTAAAATAAGTTCTAAACACATGTATAACGACAGGGATTGTATTTAATAAAGGATAAGTCAAAACCAATGGATTTGGGCTTTGGACTTTTTTTCGATATAACGACAGGGATTGTATTTTAGAAGGGATAAGTCATTTACAGCACAGAACATCTAAAAGTCTAGTACAACAGTCAACGGATTGGGTGAAAATAGCAGAAACCTTTTTTAAAACAGGTACTGCCACAATCCGTTGACTCCCCTAATCCGTTGTACTAAATGTTAAAGAACCCTACAGGCTCTAGTACAACTTCTTTTAGGAGTCAACGGATTGGGTGAAAAAATACTAAAACCTTTTTTAAAACAGGTACTGCCACAATCCGTTGACTCCCCTAATCCGTTGTACTAAATGGAGTTGTACCTAACTAGCGTCGATACTTTATTCCACTGGTAAGGATATAGGCTCAACTTCTGGTAATGGCTCTCCATTGTCTAGCTCGGCGGCTGGTATTTCTTGAGCCGTGATGTTGTTACTATTAGGAGATGCCTGCCCATCTATGTTCCCTGTCACCATGCTTTCGGCAGAGATTGTGTGCAATTGAACCCAACTGTCGTTATTCATTCTAGCCCAAATTCCATAGGGTGAGCCAAAGTCAATAATGACATCCGCCAGAGCATTATTATCCAAGTATCCCGTGGTCATGCTTTTGGGTGATAATGAATGTAATTTAACCCAGGTGCTATTATTTTTCCAAACATAAATCCCATAAGACTCGCCAAAGTCAATAATGATTTCATCCTGTCCATTTCCATCCATATCTCCTGTGGTCATGCTTTCGGGTGATAATGAATGCAATTGAGCCCATTCGTTGTTATTCATTCTGATCCAAATCCCATAAGGTGAGCCAAAGTCAATAATAACATCGGACAGGGAGCCAGCATCTATATTTCCCGTGGTCATGCTTTCGGGTGATAATGTATGCAATTGAGTCCAACTGCTATTATTCATCCTGACCCAAATTCCATAAGTCTCGCCAAAGTCAATAATGACTTCATCCTGTCCATTTCCATCCATGTCTCCTGTAATCAGGCTCTCGGGTGATAAGGTATGCAGTTGACTCCAATCGCTATTATTCATCCAAACATAAATAGCGTATTGTGAGCCAAAGTCAATAATAACATCGGCCAGGGAGCCAGCATCTATATTTCCCGTGGTCATGCTATCGGCTGATGAAGAATGCAATTTAACCCAGGTGTTGTTATTCTGGAAGATCCAAATTCCATTAGGCTCGCCAAAGTCAATAATAATGTCGTCTTGTCCACTATCATCAATGTCGCCAATGACCATGCTTTTGGGTGAGAGGGAATGAATATCTGCCCAAGAGGTGTTATTCATCCATGCCCAAATACCATATTCTGGGCCAAAGTCAATAACAACATCATTTGCTCTCATTTCACTACAGTAGGTTGGTGATATTTGTGTACGCCAAATCGGGTTTTTTTCATCAAGCCAAGTAATGAGGTTGGCGGGATAGGTGGTGTCTGTGTTGATTAGGTTGTTGTTTTGTAATCTTAGTCCATATGGCGAATCTCCCAGATTCGTCAAATTCATTAACTCTGATGGGATTTCTCCGCAGAGTTGGTTGGAATACAGAGAGAGTTCTGTCAAATTGCTCAAATTACCCAACTCTGGTGGGATAATATCGGTGAGTTGGTTGACAGACAGCCAGAGTCGTGTCAAATTGCTCAAATTACCCAACTCTGGTGGGATAATACCGGTGAGTTGGTTGGAATTCAGACTGAGATGTGTCAAATTGCTCAAATTACCCAACTCTGGTGGGATAGTACCGCTGAGTTGGTTGCCCCACAGATAGAGCCACTCCAAATTGCTCAAATTACCCAACTCTGGTGGGATAGTACCGCTGAGTTGGTTGCCCCACAGATAGAGATATTTCAAATTGCTCAAATTACCCAACTCTGGTGGGATACCGGTGAGTTGGTTGTTATTCAGCCAGAGCCACTCCAAATTGCTCAAATTACCCAACTCTGGTGGGATAGTACCGGTGAGTTGGTTGGAATTCAGACTGAGATGTGTCAAATTGCTCAAATTACCCAACTCTGGTGGGATAATACCGGTGAGTTCGTTGGAAGACAGTTGGAGATGTGTCAAATTGCTCAAATTACCCAACTCTGGTGGGATAGTACCAGTGAGTTGGTTGTTACTCAGAGTGAGAGATGTCAAATTGCTCAAATTACCCAACTCTGGTGGGATTGTTCCGATGAGTTGGTTGGAATCCAGCCCGATCCCCGATACATGTCCACCACTACACGTCACTCTAGACCAACCACAAGGCGTATTAGTCTCAAGCCACCCGCTGTTATCTGTCCAACTATCACCATTCGTACTATTATATAAAGTCACAAGAGCTTCACATTCCGTCGATGGAATTTCTGTAACAGCAGCGCAGTTAGTGCCCGTATTCTGCTCAAAATTAGCATTGACGGTATGGTTAGCGTCCATGGTAACGGAACAACTGGTGCCACTACAACTACCACTCCAACCCTCAAAGGTCGAGCCTGAGTTGGGGGTTGCCGTCAAAGTGACTTCCGTTCCAGAATCGTAATCATGGGAGCAGTCATTACCACAATTAATGCCTGTTGGTGAGCTGGTGATTGTGCCGCTGCCTGTTCCGTTTTTGGTGACGGAGAGCGTCTGCTTACTTGACTGGGACTGGCGAAAATTCGCCACCGTAAATGCGGTATTATTAAGTGACTTAGCATTGAACGCTGATTGAGGTGAGGTATCTATAATCCCGGTAGGTTGACTATTATAATCAACATTCGGATTTGACCAATGATTGACACGCGGACATCCACCCGAACAATTATAAGCCATCACAGTACGGAAAGAGTTGTCGGGTGCCTGATAGCCGTAAGAATAATCAAATGCCCCAGAACCGTTGGCATTAGCACGATCATGATGGGAGCCCATATTATGCCCAAGCTCGTGACCAAAACTATAATACCCTGTGGCACAACTGTATCTTACCACAGCAAAAGCCGACGATTCAAAGCTCTGGCTAACCGTCGTCATCATATAACCTATACCACAATAGCCCCCTGAATCAACAATCAGCACCACTTCATCAGCCTGATAGGCATCTCGCAGAGTATGGACATTATCCATATAACCATCCGTAGTATCTCTTAATCGTCTCAGCGTTTGACTCCAATCAAACCCAGTTTCGTCATAGCTCACTTGAGCAGTATGAACCAGATTCAAGCGTTGGATAACCAAACTATTAGCATAACCAGTATTAGTCTCCGTGACGGCCAAATCAATCAGGTTTTCCATAGCGGTTTGACCACCCACCGTGTTTTTCGCTGCCTCTGTGTACACCACTAAGACATCAATACTCGAACCATCATCAGCATCGGCACCCCACCACTGTTCCGACGACGGAGAGGACTCAACTGGGATAGGAGGGGCTTCTGGCGGAAATTTCGACTGATCAATTTCTTTGATAACATGTACGCCTTCTCCGGCATAACGCAGTTGATAGAAAGCACCGGGTAGGACAA
The DNA here is from genome assembly GCA_026991885.1 of Thiotrichaceae bacterium. Classification (GTDB taxonomy): domain Bacteria; phylum Pseudomonadota; class Gammaproteobacteria; order Beggiatoales; family Beggiatoaceae; genus Thiomargarita. Next base: position 1,405 of record JALXAQ010000052.1, on the reverse strand, counting down.
TGTTAGCCGCCATCTGATTTCCACGGCTGATTAAAGTCACTTCACTCTCTTGAACTGAGTCTATGTGACCAGTCCATGCTATCCCGCCTTTTGAAAGTTTTTCGACGCGAGACAATGTTGCTACAAAGGATACATCCTCAAACAGATTTAAAAAAATCTGGTCATTGGTGCTAAGCAATCCAGTCTCCACATAAACAAAGCGTTGACGGATTGTTGTTGTGTCGGATATGTCTTGAACGATGTCAGTCGCATGGAATAAAGTGGGCGGTGGCTCGGCGTATGCTGAGCCTAAAATAAATATAGTGCCTGCTATCATAAAGAGATGTCGCAGGGCTAATGGATATTTCATTTTTAAGTTTCCTATATGAAAGTGAGGTTTAAATCCCAAGAAAACGCCAAAGCGATAATGCCTGGCGATGCCAAGATTACCACTCTCATTAAAATAATGCAACACATTTATTAAATAAATAAATAAATAAAATCATTCGGTTAAAATGTATTTGTCATTTCGGCAATAGGATAAATCTTATACTTGAGCGTTGAGTAATAAGATAAAGTCAAAACCAATGGATTTGGGCTTTGGGCTTTTTTTGGCGGTTTTGAAAATTGAGCCTAAATCGAAAAGGCAAAAAAAAACGCCGCTCGAAGCGTTAAAGAAATCCGATTTTTTAAAAAAATCGGATTTCTCATTACTTTAAACTCTTCGGACGGCGTTTTTGTTTCGCTGTGGTGAGTACAACTAATGTAGGACAACGAATAAAATCTTTAAACCAAAATATTCGTTGTCATTCATTCGTTGTACTAAATGGAGTTGTGCTCGACGGGGTTTGCAACGGAGCCGAGGTACGTTTTCGACGAGCCTAAAAAAAACACAACGACAGGGATTGTATTTAATAAAGGATAAGTCAAAACCAATGGATTTGGACTTTGGACTTTTTTTCGCTGATTTGAAAATTGAGCCTAAAAAATATAACGACAGGGATTGTATTTTAGAAGGGATAAGTCAAAACCAATGGATTTGGGCTTTGGACTTTTTTTAGCTGATTTGAAAATTAAGCCTAAAAAATATAACGACAGGGATTGTATTTAATAAAGGATAAGTCAAAACCAATGGATTTGGACTTTGGACTTTTTTTCGCTGATTTGAAAATTGAGCCTAAAAAATATAACGACAGAGGTTATTGCAGGGATAAGTCAAAACCAAAAAAACAATAACTACAGGGATTAGTTTTTAGAAGGGATAAGTCAAAACCAAAAAAATAATAACTACAGGGATTAGTTTTTAGAAGGGATAAGTCAAAACCCTTTAGCCTTAACAAAATCGGTTTTGATTTATCCCTGCTAATAACTAATCCCTGTAGTTAATGTTTTGATAATAAAGGTGCGAGTCAATTGAGACTAAAAA
>JALXAQ010000051.1 GCA_026991885.1 Thiotrichaceae bacterium | reverse complement strand
CGCTTAAAAATTTCGGTTTTGCCCATACGCCGCTGTCCTAATAACACTGTCGAACCAGTACGACGAGTTTTCGCTTTCAGAGCGGCGTGGTAGAGATAGTCTAAATATTCTTGACGATCAGTATAAATTTCTTCCGCTACTAAGGGTTTGATTACCCAGTTGGGTGAAGTCATAATCATATTAATCTAAATTAGTTGCTTGGATTAAATGTATTCTAACATAGAACTAACATGAGTTACTGACTCAACGTTAAAACTTCAATATCAGTACGGTTGGCTATCCACTAAAGGGATGCAGGAGCCTACCTCCAATTTGATACGGTGGGTGCAGCGAAGCTCTACCCACCCTACAAAAAAACGTATTTATGCTTAACTTAATGGCATTGCTATTCAAAAAAATGACAGGGATAACTCCTCATTTCATCAAGCTAGCTAAGCGTTCCCTCGTCGGTTGTTCTACCACGCCTTTTTCCGTGACAATGACATCGACTAATGCAGCAGGCGTCACATCAAATGAGGGATTCCATGCTTTTGCCCCACTTGGCGCAATGCTTTGTCCGCCTATCATCAGGACTTCTGTCATCGCGCGTTCTTCAATGATAATTTGATTGCCACTCTCTAAATTCATATCTATCGTTGAAGTCGGTGCCACTACCATGAATTTAATTCCATGTTGACGTGCTAACACCGCGAGACTATATGTGCCAATTTTATTCGCAACATCGCCATTGGCTGTAATACGATCGGCACCAACAATAATCCAATTAATTCGTTTTTGTTGCATTAAAGCCGCAGCCGCTCCGTCGGCTAATAAGGTGACGGGAATATTATCTTGTAGTAATTCCCATGCGGTTAAACGTGCGCCTTGCAGCCAAGGGCGCGTTTCATCTGCATAAACTTGGCTGATTTTTCCGGCAGCATGGGCACTGCGAATGACACCTAAAGCTGTGCCATAGCCGCCCGTTGCTAATGCGCCCGCATTGCAATGCGTCAAAACTTGACAATCAGGGGGCAATAAGGCTGCTCCTAAATCTCCCATCCGACGATTAGCATCAATATCTTCTTGTTGAATACCTTGGGCTTCTTCCAGTAAACTGGGTACAGGATTTCCGCTGATTTTCGCAAAATATCCTCTCATGCGTTGTAGTGCCCAAACTAAATTAACAGCAGTCGGACGCGCTTGTGCCAATTGTTGCATATCAGTTTCTATAAGGGTTTGCCAATGATTGGGATCAGCCGCGTAAGCCGCTTTTGCGGCTAACACAACACCATAAGCGGCAGTGATACCAATGGCTGGTGCGCCACGCACAACCATATCGGAAATCGCCTGTGCCACTGATGTGGCACTTGAAAGTGCCATTAGTTGGTGTTGTTGTGGTAATTTGCGTTGATCTAATAAATATAATTGATCGTTTTGCCAAATAATGGCGATGTCATGTTGATAGGGCATAGATTGTTTTTTTTTCAGGTGATCAAAATCTCAATTTTTAACAGGAGTCGGCCAGATTTATCTTGGACGTATCTACAGTATAAAGCATCCATCTTGATCGGCGTGGCGTTTTGATTTATGATGCCCTCTACACTTAATTTAATTTTTTGGGCGGAGTCTGATCAAAGTTAATGATTAACTTGACAATGTCAGATATTATGTGCAAACTATATGCAAATTTGTCAAATTAATTAATTTATCAACACTAGGAGAATTTTAAATGAATTTAAAAAAGGTAAGTTTGCTTTTTGTATTGCTTTTCTCAGTGGTATCGTGTTCCACAGATATTCTTAAACCAAGTGAGCCTGATGATTTATCAACGGAGAGTGATGCCCTTGAAAAGGGAGTAACAGATGATGCCACGTCAATGATGGATGATGCCCTTGAAGACGGTCAAAGTGCTACAGATGACGCTACGTCAATGATGGATGATGCCCTTGAAGACGGTCAAAGTGCTACAGATGACGCTACGTCAATGATGGATGATGCCCTTGAAGACGGTCAAGATGACGCTACGTCAATGATGGATGATGCGTTTGAAGACGGTCAAGATGACGCTATGTCAATGATGGATGATGCGCTTGAAGACGGTGAAAGTGCTACAGATGACGCTATGTCAATGATGGATGATGCGCTTGAAGACGGTGAAAGTGCCACAGATGACGCTATGTCAATGATGGATGATGCGCTTGAAGACGGTGAAAGTGCCACAGATGACGCTATGTCAATGATGGATGATGCCGGTCAAAGTGCCACAGATGACGCGATGTCAATGGCGGATGATGCCCTTAAATACAGAGGGGGTGGCAAAGATGCTTTCTCAAGGGGGGTTGATGCCTATGACAGTGGTGATTATGCAACAGCTTTCGATCTCTTTAGCCAAACTGCTAAGACGGGAGATGCGCCAGCACAATACAATTTAGGCTTGATGTACCTCAATGGCCAAGGGGTGACTCAAAATGATACGGAAGCCTTAAAATGGCTTAGAAAAGCCGCCTCTCAGGGCGCAGCAGAGGCACAATTCAAATTAGGCCAGATGTATGACGAAGGTAATGGGGTTGATCAAGATGACTTTGAAGCTTTCAATTGGTATAGTCAAGCCGCTGAACAAGGCGTTGTAGAAGCACAAGCCATGTTAGGTGGGATGTACCAGAGTGGCAGAGGAGTCAGCAAAAATGATCAACAGGCTTTTGAATGGTATCAGCGAGCTGCTAACAAGGGATTTGTGAGAGCACAAACTCTATTAGGTCTGATGTACCACACTGGCGACGGGGTCGCTCAAAATTACGAAAAGGCTGTTGAGTGGTATAGCAAAGCCGCCGCTCAGGGGGATGTAGGCGCACAATATAACTTAGCCGTGATGTACCAGAATGGCGAAGGGGTTACTCAGAATGAGGAAGAAGCGCGTAAGTGGTTTCAAAAAGCCGCTGAACAAGGTGATCAAGACGCAGACAATTTTTTGCAAAAATTAGCTAGATAAGTGCTGAAAAATACATGACGGATATTTTCGTATTTTATTTTTGCGAAAGTATCCGTTTTTTTTTTCTCAGGAACTAAACCATTATGGACATCGGCTCGTCCAAGATAAATCTTGGACTCCTTTTATACCTGATGATTAGCGGGACACTTGCACATGCGATTGAGCCCAAAGTTTTTGTACAGTTAGGACATGCCAATTGGGTTAATGCCATCGCCTTTGCCCCCGATAGCAAAACGGCTCTCTCCGGCAGCGCCGATAATACTCTCAAATGGTGGGACTTAGACAGTGGGCGCATCATCAGGACCTTTCAAGGACATGCAGATTCTGTTAATGGCGTTGCCTTTGCCCCAGATGGTAAAACGGCTCTCTCCGGCAGTTCAGATAATCTCCTCAAATGGTGGGACTTAGAAACTGGGCAACTCATCAAAACCTTTCAAGGACATGCTTATTCTGTTAATGCGGTTGCCTTTGCCCCAGATGGCAAAACCGCTCTCTCCGCTAGTTCAGATAATACCCTCAAATGGTGGGACTTAGAAACTGGGCAACTCATCAAAACCTTTCAAGGACATACCTATTCAGTCAATGCCGTCACATTTTCCGCCGATGGCAAAACGGCACTCTCTGGTAGCACGGATAATACTCTCAAATGGTGGGACTTAAAAAGTGGGCAAGTTATCAGAACCTTTCAAGGACATGCCTATTCAGTCAATGCCATTGCTATGGCTCCCAATGGCAAAACGGCACTTTCAGGGAGTTCAGATCAGACCCTCAAATGGTGGAATTTAGAAACGGGGCGCGTCATCAAAACATTTCAAAAACAAGCTGATTCAGTTAATGCCGTCGCTTTTGCGCCAGATGGCAAAACCGCATTGTCTGGGGATGGTAGTCTCAAATGGTGGAACTTAGAAAGCGGGCGCGTTATCAGGGATTTTCAAGGAGATTCTGTCAATGCCGTCGCCTTTTCTCACGATGGCAAAACGGCTTTATCAGCGGATAATACCCTGAAATGGTGGGCGTTAGAGAGTGGACAATTGATTCGGACGTTTCAAGGATATACTTATCCTGTTAAAATCGTCGCCTTTAGCCCAGATGGCAAAACACTCCTGTCTGCTAGCTCGGATAATAAGATAAATTGGTGGAATTTAGATAATGGACAGCTTATCAAAACGGTTCCAGAAAAATTTATTAATATCATCGCATTTTCCCCTGATGTCAAAACGGCTCTATCGAGCAATGATGATAATAGCTTGATCTGGTGGGATTTAGAAACGGGAGTTAGCATCAAAACCTTTGAAGGCGTTAATGCTGTCGCCTTTGCCCCCGATGGCAAAACGGCTCTTTCAGCAGCGGAGAAAACGCTCAAATGGTGGGAATTGGAAACGGGGCACCTGCTCAAGACTTTTGAAGAACATAGTTATCCTATCAATAGCCTTGCCTTTTCTCCCGATGGCAAAACGGCACTTTCTGGTGGTGATAGCTTGACATGGTGGGAATTAGAAAGTGGGCAGATTATCAAAACATACGAACAGGCCTATCCCATTAATGCCGTTGCCTTTTCCCCCGATGGCAAAACGGCACTTTCTGGCAGTGATGACCTCAGATGGTGGGACTTGGAAAGTGGGCGTTTGATTCGGACGTTTCAAGGACATTCTTCCTATATTAATGCCGTCGCCTTTGCGCCCAATGGTAAAATCGCATTATCAGCTAGTGAGGATGGCAGTACACGCTTATGGAATCTCCAAACGGGAGAAGAAATTGCCCAATTGTTTGCTTTTAAAGAGGGCGAATGGGCAACGCTTACTGGACAAGGATATTATGTGGCTTCTGCAATTGGTGAAAAATATATCAATGTGAGTCTCGGTCATAATGTCACCGATGTTGAATCCTATCGCGTCCAATTCAATCAACCAGAATTAGTTAAGCTGATTTTACAAATTAAAGAGATAGATATAACACCACCACGTATTATTTTGCGCCCCAAACAACAGGCTGTTTTTGATCAAGTTGTGATAGAGGCGGAGAGTTATACATTGCAGGGACAAGTTCTTGATGATTCTGGTGTCGCTTCTGTGACTGTTAATGATCAGCCGACAAGCTTAGACAAAAAAGGCTATTTTTCGGTTGAGATTAAACTGAAACAGGGAAATAATCCTATTCATATTACGGCAAACGATATTTACAATCACAGTGCTAAAAGCGTTATTTTTATACACAAAATGAATTGTTTGGCTGAGACAGCGTTCAGCAGCGAAGATGTCGACACTTTGCATAAGCTTAAAGTCAAAATGGCTTTTAGCGTTGCAGATCAAGCCTTCATAGTGCCAACAGATATGGCTCCTCCCTGTTTGCAACATGTCGCTTATTTAGATTTAAGCTATTTAAACCTGATCGAGTTACCCGATTGGTTAGGCAAATTTACCGAATTACGCAAACTGGATATATCACATAATGAATTAGCACACGACAAATTACAGTCTCTTTTAGAGACGACATCAGTTTTGGAAATTTTAGATTTATCTCATAATCCCTTATTTGAAGCCTCCTCCTTTTGGGAACGCATCGGTTTGAAAACAATCCCTTCAATTCCGCCTAAACTTTGGCAAAACAGTTTGCGAAAATTGAATCTTTCTGATACGGGTGGAGATGCTGATAATTATGGTGATTTGTCCCGTTTAAGCCATTTGCAGAGTTTAAATATTAGCCATAATCGTTTAACAACACTAGAAGCACTTCATTTACAAAAACTGAAAAATCTACGCCGTTTAAATATCAGCCATAATCAATTAGATTATGTAGACTTTGGACAAATTGCAAATGATCGCTTACAAGTTTTAAATTTATCCTTTAATCGTCTAGGACATTTGACATTTTCTCCCCTACCACATCTTAATCGGCTGTTTTTACACAGAAATTATAATGTGTCTTTTGATAAAAAGTTTGAATTGCAAGCATTACGTTCTATGACTTTTGATAAGGGGACAAAAGTCCCTGATGGTTTGCTCAAGCAAATTGGGGGAGGCAATTCATCAAAACCTTAACGACAGGGATAAATCTAAACCTTAACTAACCACTGGGAACGAGAGAAAACTTAACGACAGGGATTAATTATTAGCAATGGTTCAGTCTAATAAGATTTTGATTTGATCCCTATCAATAATGCCTGTCGTTAAACATTGGTTAATAAAGGAGTCGGCCAGATTTATCTTGGACTCTATTCCACTACACCATAATCAGTCAATTCCCACAATAATTTGCCGTCTTCATTTTGACCAAAAAAACTCAGTTCAATCCACAATAGTTGGGTACTCAATAAGGTTTTGTATTGGGCTTTTCCGACATGCAGGGACAAATCTTCTCCAATCACCGCCGCCGCTTCGCCACTGATGTCGATACCGCAGGAAGCTGGGTTGGCTTGACAGGCTTTTTGAGCTTGCTCACGCGCCTTATCAAGATCGGCTTGGGTGTAAGTATTTGATGGCGGAGTAAAATCAGAGGGCTGTTTTAGCTTCACGCCGACTGGTGGGGTGGCTCGGTCGTTGTGATTTTCTCCCCAGCAGGCTACTAGGCCGTTTTCTCTGATGCCGCAGGCGAAGCCACTGAATTCATAATGATATTTAGCCCATGAATGATTGCAATCGTCATGGCATGGACGTACAACATGTCCTCCAGTAGCCACATAGCTAAATACACCACTTGGAACAGAACTCATAGTAGGACAACTCAAACTACTATCTGCTTTTAAGCCACATATTGAAAATTCTTTAGTGCTTTGATGTGCAGTACCATCAGGATCCCCATTAACGGCAAAATCAATCTGAGTCAAATAACCATAAGAATTGGCAGCGAGTCCCCAACAAATCGCCACACCATCAGTCTTGACTCCACAAGTGGTTTTGTACCCTGCCGCAATATAGGAAAAAGTATCCGCCGCAACATTTGATTGTTCATCACTGTTATTACCCCAACACTCTACACTACCATCCGCTTTTAAACCACAACTGTGAGCATCACCTAACGCTAGTTGCTGGAATGGGCCGGGTAGTGGCGAAGATTGGCTGCTACCATTTGCTCCCCAACAAATTGGCTCACCATTATCTGGTAAAGCACAGGCATGTTCACCGCCCACAGCCACCTGAATAAATTTACCCGGCGGGGGTGAAGTTTCGCCTGTTGTATCTTGTCCCCAACAAGAAATCGTACCATCAGTTTTTAAGCCGCAGCCAAAGTAAAATCCAACTTCGATTTCGCTAAATGTGCCACTGGGAGGATCCGCTTGATTATGATCATTAGCACCCCAGCAGATCAGCGTGTCATCTTCCTGTATGGCGCAGACGTGATCTATGCCAGCACTTAAAGTACTCCCAGCATGAGCATTAGAAATTAAGAAGATACTGCAAAACAACAGTAACGGTGTTAGCCAGTTAAGGCTATTTTTGTTTTTCATGGTAATATTACCTCTTATATTAATTATTAGTACAGTTCATCTCTGAACTCTGGCATTTTAACGACAGGTTAAAGGGTTTTGACTTATCCCTGCTAATAAATAATCCCTGTAGTTGAACTTCTATATTATTAGACGAGGCTCAAAAAAAAATGTGAGGCTCAATTAATAAAAAATTAAACATCACCTTTATTATCAAAAGATTAACTACAGGGATTCATTTTTAGCGAGTGTAGCGAGTGTAGGGTGCGTCCTACGCACATTATTGATGTAGCTGTAAATTAATGGTGCGTAGGACGCACCCTACACTTGCTTGTAGTTTTACTAATGACACCTTGATAAAAAAAAGAGAGATTTGTCAAGTACAAAAAATAAATACTTGTTTAGGACAAGTTTCGGGAATCGAGCGGATTTCCTCCCGTAGGGCTCTTGAAGTCAGCAAGTGTGGGACATTAAGGTAGAACGGCCAGTTACCCGAACCGCCCCCTCACAGAATCCCGACGTGCGGGACTACCGCATCGGGCTCTTCAAAGTTATTCGCTTTCGCACGCGGCACGTTTTAAAACCCAAG
>JALXAQ010000050.1 GCA_026991885.1 Thiotrichaceae bacterium | reverse complement strand
ATATCCGAAACGCCTAAAATCCCGTAGCGAAAGCCGTTGACCATGTATAATACCGGGTTGGCAAGTGAGATGGTTTGCCAGAATTCAGAGAGCATGTTGATTGAGTAAAACACACCGCCCAGGTAGGTCAGCGGCGTGAGGATGAAGGTCGGGACGATGTTAATCGCATCAAAGGTTTTGGCGTAGACGGCGTTGATTAGCCCTGCTATGGAAAATAACATGGAAGTCATGGTAACAATCAGTATGGTAAACAATAAGTGTTTGATTTCCAGGTTGGAGAAAAACAGCGAGACCAGCGTGACGACCAGTCCAACGGTAAGTCCGCGTGCCATGCCGCCGCCAACAAAGCCGAGTAAAATGATGTAGTTGGGCGTGGGAGAAATCAATAACTCCTGAATGTTTCCATGTAATTTAGCGCTAAAAAAGGAAGAAACCACGTTTGAGTATGAGTTGGTAATGACCGACATCATAATCAGGCCGGGGATGATGTAGTCGATGTATTTGAAACCATCCATCTCGCCGATGGCCTTGCCGATCAGGTTGCCGAAAATAATAAAATAGAGTGACATGGTAATGGCTGGTGGCAGGATAGTTTGAATCCAGATGCGTGAAAAGCGCAGGATTTCTTTAATCAGGATGGTTTTTAAGGCGGTGGTTTTCTGGCTTAGGTTCATGCGCCTGCCTCTTGTTTGTTATTCTGCATTTGCGCCTGTTTTTCTGTATTGTCATCTTCAACTAATGTCATAAAAAGTTCTTCCAAGCGATTGCTTTTATTGCGCATACTCATCACGCGAATGCCATGCTCATCCAGTTTTTCAAACAGGAAATTCAAGGAACGGCTTTTGTCTACCCCGACTTCAAGTGTGTACTTATCCCGTTGTGTCACGGTGATTCCATCAATTTTAGGGACTTTTGCAAGGCTTTCTTTTAGATCGAGTACAAAGACTTCCGTATGTAATTGTGAAAGCAGTTTTTTCATGCTGGTATTTTCAACCACTTCACCCTGATTAATGATAGCGATGTTGCGGCACAGGCTTTCGGCCTCATCCAGATAGTGTGTGGTGAGTATAATGGTTGTACCAGCCTCGTTTAACTGGGTGAGCAATTCCCACATGGAACGGCGGATTTCAATATCAACACCTGCAGTTGGCTCATCCAGAATCAGTAGTTTTGGGCTGTGGATCAGTGCACGGGCAATCATCAGTCTGCGTTTCATTCCACCGGATAAATTTTTGGCGATTTCATTGCGTTTTTGCCAAAGTCCAAGAAGTTTGAGTAATTCTTCGGCACGTTTTTTTGCGGTTGGGCTATCAATTCCGTAATAACCACCCTGGTTAACAATAATCTCAAAAATTGGCTCAAAAATATTGAAATTGAATTCTTGTGGCACTAGGCCGATTTGCTGTTTAACCCTCTCACGTTTGGTATCTAAATCATAACCAAACACATTTACCTTGCCAGAGGTTTTGTTTACCAGTGATGCGATAATGCCAATGGTGGTAGACTTTCCCGCGCCATTAGAACCGAGTAAAGCGAAGAAATCACCTTGCTTAACTTCAAGGTCGATACCTTTGAGCGCGACAAATTTATTATCATAGGTTTTGCTTAAGTTTGTTATCTTAAGTGCTGGCTTATTTTTTTCAGTCATCCTGTTATGATGGGTTATGTTTTAGGTAAATTCAACATCGCCTATAAAAACAGGGCTATAAAATTGGGAACAACAATTGGCTAATGAAACTCACTGGTTTGTTTATATGCTACGCTGCTCTGACAACAGCCTCTACACGGGAATTACCACGGATGTGGCACGTCGGCTTGATGAACACAATGGCTTAGGGGCAAAGGGGGCGGGTGCAAAATATACGCGTGTGCGCCAACCGGTTGAGCTGGTCTATCAAGAGCGACTTGAATCACGTTCTGAGGCAGGTAAAAGGGAAGCGGCGCTTAAAAAGCTGACGAAAAAAGATAAAGAAATACTTGTTGCTAATCTTTTTGTTAATTAAGCCTTTCTAGTACTATGCAGAATCCTTCAAAACAAATGATTAACCTACAAAAGCATGTAGCGTCACAAATAAAGCAAGGAATCATTCAGGATGATGTAAAGCAATCAGAAGCGATTCAATTGCTCCATAAAATTTCAACAGATTTACATAATAGTTCGACACAAGCTGTTAAGGGTTTATACCTTTGGGGCGATGTTGGTCGTGGCAAGACCTGGTTGATGGATCAGTTTTATGAAACATTGCCGATAAAGAAAAAATAGCGTTTGCACTATCACCCCTTTATGCAGAATATCCATCAAGCACTGGCTGATTTGCCTGCACAAGCAGACCCGTTGACGCTGATAGCAAAGCAAATGGCAGAACAATACAGGGTGATATGC
>JALXAQ010000049.1 GCA_026991885.1 Thiotrichaceae bacterium | reverse complement strand
TGCACCTGTCATCACGCCTTGAAAACGAACAAAAGTACTGCACGATATACGTATATTATTTTATTCCAGTTCCCTAAGAACCCCATGAAAGAGTAACTTTTCCGGTCACTATTTAACCTTTTTTTATAGTTTTTAAAAAAATGAATTATATTGCAGAAACGATTAAATCTTTACTAGCATTATTGATTGTATTAGCACTACATCTGCTGGTGTTATGGCAAGTGGTGCAACATCTGCCCGAAAAATCTGTTGTACAATCGCCTAAACCGATAATGATCAGTCTTATTACCCCAGCCAAGCCACAAGTACTCCCTGTCGCGATTGTCAAAAAAGCGCTTAAAAAGGCTAAACAGAAACAAATAAAGCCTAAAAGGATAAAGGCTAAAAAACCAAAAAGGATAAAGCCTAAAAAACCGAAACTGATAAAGGTTAAAAAACCACCCTTGGCTATCCATCAAAAAGTCAGTGCCACGCCTCAAGAATCAGCGATAAAAACAAAATCTTCAAAATCTTCAAAATCTTCAAAATCTTCAACAAAGAAAATGGCCAAGGGAGGGAGTCGAAAAAAGGGCATAACAAGAGGTGCCTCATACAAAGCCGCTTATTTACATAATTCATATCCAGCCTATCCAAGAATGTCAAGGCGTAGAGGCGAGGAAGGAAAGGTTTGGCTACTCGTCAAAGTGAATCAAAATGGTCGTGCTGCCAGCGTACAACTCAAAAAATCAAGCGGATTTAAAAGGTTGGATAAAGCAGCCCGTCAGGCGGTGAGCAAATGGCGTTTCATCCCAGCAAAAAAAAATGGAAAAATTGTGAATGCTTGGGTTAATATTCCTATTGTTTTTAAATTAAATTAAAAGGATTAATTGATGACATCTTTCGGCGCATTTTTACAGCATCTGAACATCATTTCTTTGTCTGTTATTTTTATACTATTTTTTATGTCAGTGCTGTCTTGGTATCTGATTATAACTAAAACCTTTCAACTGGGCATTCTGAATTGGCGAGCTAAGCAACTATTGAATTTTTTTTGGAAAACAGAATCATTGGATGCCGTGATAACCCATTTAGGCCAAAAAAAACCTAAAGAGCCCTTTTCTCGTTTAGCACTGCAAGGCATTAATGCCAGTTTTTATTATAAAGAACGCGCCGAGAAATCGTCTACAACCCTTTGTACACACAGCGAATTTATTATCCGTCACCTGCGCCGTGCTCTGAATGAAGAAAAAGCCCATTTAGACTCTGGCTTAACGATTTTGGCGACGGTGGGAAGCACTGCCCCCTTTATTGGTTTATTTGGTACCGTTTTAGGTATCTATGATGCGCTTGTTAGTATCAGTGCGCGGGGAAGTGCGGCTTTGGATACTGTGGCAGCCCCAGTGGGGGAAGCTTTGATTATGACAGCACTTGGATTAGCAGTCGCTATACCCGCAGTGCTTGGTTATAATATCTTAGTGCGTGGCAATCGTGCTTTATTGAACAAACTAGAAGGTTTTGCCCACGATCTCCATACTTATCTGAGTACGGGTGCTCGTATGGATATGAAAAATCATATTTATCTGCAACAGAATAGGATTAAAATGAACGCGCTTGATTAATAAGTTTTTGTTTCAATTCAGAAAGATGCTCTTCTAAACTGACAGAGTAAACCTCTGGATTTTTCAAACGTTTGATACTGGCTGGACATTGAGCAAGTTGCGTCTGCACTCTCTCACGAATTTGGGCTAACGAAGGCATTTCTATCACAGGCTCACCTTTGCGTAGCACTGGGATGAGTAAATCTTTATCTTTGGCGGAGGCATCAACTGGGGGCGGCTGGGTTTGATTATAAATCATATCTCCAGTAAACAATCCTTGGGCATCACTAAAACGACGCACTTGCAATAAGCCGGGATTGGATATTTTAATCGGCTCTTCTGAAAGTTTGAGGCGGTATTGCCATTCTTCGCCGGGTGAGCGAATCGCTGTTAATTTATATACGCCCCCCAATGCGGCTTGCTCATAAGCAGTGACTAATTTAGTACCAACACCCCAGACATTAATTTTGGCACCCGCCGCTTTGAGTTCATCTATGAGATGTTCATCTAAATCATTACTGGCAACAATACGCGCCTCTTCAAATCCCGCCTCATCCAACATTTTTCGAGCCGATTGACTGAGACTGATGAATTCGCCAGAATCTAAGCGGATGCCAACTAATTGGTGGCCTTTTTCACGCAACCATTGCCCCATTTCAATCGCTTTTTTGACACCTTTAACCGTATCAAAGGTATCTACTAAAAAAATACAATTATTTGGCATCGCCTCGGCATAAGCGCGAAACGCTTCATCTTCAGTCGCAAAAGACATAATCCAACTATGGGCATGAGTCCCTTTGACAGGGATACCATAGAGTTTTCCTGCCAACACATTGGAAGTCGCCGCACAACCGCCAATATAGGCGGCTCGACTGGCAGACAATGCCCCATCAATCCCTTGGGCTCGCCGTAAACCAAATTCTAAGACGGGATCGCCTTGGGTGGCTTGACAGACGCGGCTGGATTTTGTTGCAATCAGTGTTTGAAAATTAATGATATTAAGGAGTGCCGTTTCCAAAATTTGACAGTGCAACAAGGGTCCTTGCACCCGTAATAATGGCTGATGGGGAAAGACAAGGGTGCCTTCTGGCATCGCATCAATATCACATTCAAAACGTAAGTCGCCGAGATAATCGAGAAAAGCTGGTTCAAATAAAATCTTGCCATCATTTCCCCTCAAAGTGGCGAGATAATTCAAATCGCTGTCACTGAAATGTAAATCTTCAAGATACTCAAGCACTGTGCCCAAGCCGGCAGCAATCGCGTAGCCGCTGCTAAAGGGGGCTTGACGGAAAAATAGGCTAAAAACAGCCTCTTGATTGATTTTACCCGTTTTCCAATAGCCAAAAGCCATTGTCAATTGATATAAATCAGTCAACAAAGAGAGAGAATGTCCATACAATTTTTTTAGGTGATTCATTATTTAATCTCCATCAGTTTGAAGGTGCTGATTTATTTTAACAGAGATGTCCAGTGTTGGGTTTTTACATAGGCTAACAGTTGCTCCGCGTTCTATTTTTAGAATTAGAATGGTGCCATATCGTGCCGCCCTGAAAAGAGTACAGCGAATGTCAGACAACGAATAAAACATTTTACAAATCATGAACTAAATGATTTTGTTTTTATTCGTTGTTTTCCACCCTACACGGGCCAACGTCACAATCGAGTAATTTTCCAATAATCCAGTTGCTCCAAGAGACAAATAGGATTCCAATCTTTCAAAGTTTCCAGATTCAATCATGCCTTTTATCTCATCATCTACTTCCAAGATAAATCTTGGACTCCTAATATCTAATATTGATATAGACGCAATGAATAAATTATACTAGAAAATATATTGTTATTTAACGAAGCGAGAGGTGATTTATATGACTCAAACTAATGTGATAATCCAAACGATCATTCTAGGCTGTCTCAGCGCAATACTCATTTTTTTGTTTTACTATTTTGAGGCGCCTATTTTAGATTGGGCTAAACAGGGCGATTGGTATTTTACCATCATCATCGCCTTTATTTTTTCTTTTGTACATGGCTTATTTGTGAGCCATTTTTGGGATGTGTTAGGTGTTAAAGCCAAACTTATTAAGGAGTAGATTTAAATGGAAATGAATTTTATTGATCTTCAATTCGGTACTGTTCTTTTATTATTAATTATCGGTTTTGTCGGCGGATTAGTCAGCGGTTTTATCGGTGCCAGTGGCGCATTCATTTTGACACCTGCCATGATGAGCCTGGGGGTTCCTGCCATTGTCGCGGTTGGCACTAATATGTGCCATAACTTTCCTAAAGCTTTTATCGGTGCCCTAAAACGTGTGAAAGCTGGGCAAGTCGATATGAAGTTGGCTATTGTTATAGCACTTTCTGCCCTAATAGGCGTATTTTACGGTGCATCAATACAAATTTACATCAAGGAGACTTTTGGAAATCTTGGCTCAAATCTTTATGTCTCCTTAGTATTTATAATCGTGTTGGCAATCGTTGGTACTTATGCCTTGTATCGTGCCATCAAAGGGGAGACTTCTGAGCAGAGTCGAGTGGCAGCTTGGGTACAAACTGTCAAAGTGCCGGGTACGATGATGTATTTTTCGAGTATTGGTGCTAAAGTGTCGCTATTGTTTGTCATTGTTCTTGGATTTATGAATGGACTGTTGGCTGCCACGATTGCTGTCGGCGGTTTTTTCGGTGTGCCAGCGATGATGTACATTTTGGGCGTATCCGGTTTGACGGCATCAGCAACACATTTAGTCGTGGCTTTTGTGATCAGCATAGGGGGTACCATTCAATATGCTTCGAGCGGTTTTGTTGACATTCGTTTAGTCATCATTCTACTCGCCGCCTCACTTTTCGGTATCCAATTGGGGACAATAGGCACCACTTATGTTAAAGATTATATGATTAAAGTGGTCATGGGAGTGCTTATGCTCTTAGTATTGCTTAGTTTAGCCCTCAAAATGCCCTTCTATTTGTCCGAATTGGGACACATCGAGCCATTCAATGAAAGTATGATGATTGTCTTGGATCAAGCGAGTTTTGCGATATTGATATTAGCTTTAGTCATTGGAGCAATCGTTATTCTTTATACATTCATTAAAGGTGCTTTCAATTATGCCAAAAAGCAGGCCTTAATAGAGGAAGAAGAGGCTATTAAAGTCGCACCGGCACCTTTGACATCTCAATTGTTACCGACAGGTCGCTTTGAAAAGATTATGGTTGTCAGCGACCGCTCCGAATCTAGCATGGCGGCGGCACGCGAAGCTATCAGACTCGCGCAGAGAACTGAGGGCAATTTGTCTGTGATGTCAGTGATTGTGACGAATCCAGAGCATGAATCTTTGGCAAAGCAATTGATTGAAAAAGAAAATCGTGATGCCTTAGCTCATTTGGAAACGCTCAAAACCAATGCTAATGATGCTGGGGTTGATTGTAAGATCAGTCTGCGTCATGGTATAGAGATTTCTCAGGAAATTGTGGATGAGGCGGAAAAGTCTCGGGCAGATGTCATTGTCATGGGTCGTAGAGGTTATACGGGGCTTATGCGTGTTATGATGGGCAGTAATACGGCTAAGGTGATTGGATACGCACATTGTAGTGTTTTAGTCGTCCCAAAAACCGCAAAAATAGAGGGCAAAAAGATTTTGTTAGCGGTTGATGGTTCGCGTTATAGCGATACAGCGGCAATGACAGCGATGAGTCTAGCGAAACATCTTCATGCCTCCGTTTTGATCGTTTCTGTTGTTTATAGTGAACATCAAGAAAAGCGATACTCAGAAGCGACAGAAGAAATAACACGGGTAGATAATTTTTTGACTCAAGAAGGTATTAGCACGGAGGGGCGAGTGCTGAGTGGTCGTCCGGCTGAGGCTATTGTAGAGGTTGCCAATGCGAAAGGTGTCGATTTGATTGTCATGGGTAGTCATGGTCGCACTGGGTTTGATAAGGTACTCTTGGGTAGTGTCTCGGATCGTGTGATTGGTTATGCTGAGTGTGCTGTTTTGGTGGTTAAGGCGGCATAAACACGCGGAGCGGCAGGCACGCAGTTAGCATTAAACACTAAAACCATAAAATAAAAGCCTGCTTTTTTGACAAACAATAATCTTAAAATGCAACAATCCTACCTAGAAATCGACGGCGCGATGGGCGAAGGCGGTGGGCAGGTTCTACGGACTGCCCTTGCTTTATCCATCTGCACTGGCAAAGCTTTTCGCATCAGCCAAATTCGGGCGGGGCGTAAAAAGCCGGGATTACAACGCCAACATCTTACTGCTGTTCGTGCCGCCCGCGACATTTCCGGCGCAGAGCTTGAAGGGGATGAAATTGGCTCTAGCACTTTGACTTTTGTACCCAGTGGACTTTGGTCGGGAAATTATCATTTTGCCATCGGCACGGCTGGCAGCACGACTTTGGTATTACAAACTATATTATATCCGCTTTTGTTGGCAGAGGGAGAGTCTCGTGTCACTTTAACGGGCGGAACGCATAATATGCACGCGCCCCCTTATGATTTTTTGGCTCACGTTTTTTTGCCCATTCTTAACCGTATGGGTCCACAAGTATCGGTAAGCCTTGATCGTTATGGTTTTTATCCTACCGGCGGCGGACAATTGACGGTTCATATCACGCCAACGCCTAAATTGAGCGGTATCAGTCTCATGGAACGTGGCAAGATAATCGCGCATCAAGCGAGGGCTTTGATCACGCGCATTCCTGAGCATGTGGCTTTACGTGAATTGGAACGTGTCGCCAAAAAGTTGAAATGGTCAGAAGATTGTTTACATCATTGTCCACTGTCAGGCGATCAAGGGCAGGGTAATGTTTTATTGTTGGAGGTGCAAAGCGAGCATATAACTGAAATTTTCACTGGCTTTGCTCAGCGCGGTGTACGGGCAGAGGCGGTGGCAGATGGGGCAATCAATATGGCTAAAAATTATCTCGCCGCTGAGGTGCCTGTTGGTGAATATTTAGCCGATCAATTATTGTTACCCTTGGCTTTGGCTGGCGAAGGCGAATTTGTGACTCTCGCGCCTAGTCGCCATACTTTGACTAATATGCAAGTGATTCAGATGTTTCTTTCAGTGTCTATCACTCAAAGCCAATTGAGACGGGATGCGTGGAGAATTCAGATAGGTGAATAATTCGTGCAAGGTAGGCTTGACTCAATGCCATCGCCGTTAAGGGCAACCACAAGGGATTGCCCCTACAGAGGACCGCATTTTATGTTTCCGAGGCAAAAGTTTTCGCGCAGCGAAAACTTTTGCCTCGGAAGGCAATCCTTTATGGTTGCCCTTAACGGCAATGCCATTTTTGCGGAGCAACGGAACGAGAAAAACAATCCGTTTATTCCCCAAATCCGTTGTACTAAATAAAAACAAGAAAAAATATTATATTATATTATGTTAAAAACCTTCCGCTTCGCCACCTTCAACGCTGCCTTGAATCGCAATCAAAGCGGCTTACTCATTTCTGATCTTTCCACACCCAATAATGAACAAGCTAAACATATCGCCGAAATTATCCAGCGCGTTAATCCAGACATCTTAGCACTTCAAGAATTTGATTACGATAAAGACGGCAAAGCCTTGCAATTATTTCAAAAGAATTATCTCCGTCTCCCTCAAAACGGCGCCCAATCCATTTATTTTAAATATAGCTATGCCGTGCCCTCAAATACCGGTATTTTATCTGGCATGGATTTAGACAAAGATGGAAAAACCGATAGCCCTAGTGATGCCCTTGGTTATGGCTTTCATCCCGGGCAATATGCTTTTGCCATATTATCTAAATATCCCATTCAATTGGACAAATGTCGTACTTTCCAAAAATTTTTATGGAAAGATATGCCTGGGGCGAGATTGCCTCAAAATTGGTTTTCAGCACAAGCATTAGACATTTTTAGGCTCTCATCAAAAAATCATGTTGATATGCCGATAAAATTACCTACTGGTCTCATTCATATCCTTGTTGCCCATCCGACTCCACCTGTGTTTGATGGCGAAGAAAGGCGTAATAAACGACGCAATTTTGATGAAATTCGCTTGTTAGCCGATTATATAACGCCCGCCGGCAAGGGAGATTATCTTTATGATGATAAAGGACAAAAAGGGGGATTAGATAATCTAGCGCATTTTGTTATCATGGGTGACATGAACGCCTCACCGGTTGAGGGAGATAGTGATGAAAATGCTATTAATCAATTACTTAAACATCCACTTGTTCATCAACCAACCAACTACCATCACACAACAACTTGGGGATTGTGTGTGGATTATGTCTTGCCATCAAAAAACTTAAAGGTTTACACATCAGGCGTATTTTGGCCAAAATCTTCGGAGCCCTTGTACTATTTAGTAGAAAAGCCTGAGACAAGCTCTGATCATCGTTTAGTCTGGGTTGATCTTAACATTTAAGCGTCTTTGGACGAGCCGACGCCCCATCAAAAGTATTATAATATATCCTCGTTCCCACGCTCTGCGTGGGAATGCCTGTTTGCACCGCTCTGCGGGACGCGGAGCGTCCCGCAATGCATTCCCACGCAGAGCGTGGGAACGAGAGGCTGAGTAG